>CAJMSO010000064.1 GCA_905216075.1 uncultured bacterium
GGCCTCGGCCGTGGCACACGCCACCGGCCACCAGGTGCGCTCGCTGCCCATCACGCCCGAGAAGGCCCTGCTGGGGGAGTAGCGGGTCGGCGAACAAGTCGTAATTGGCGGGGCGGGGCAACTCGCCCCGCCTTTTGCACTCGTGGTGAGGTCGTGAGCCTGTAAAACGTGTGCGTGCGCTTGCCGCTCGTATCTGCTATCATTCCTAGTCTGTGCGCTCATGCGGGCGTGGCGGAATTGGTAGACGCGCCAGATTTAGGTTCTGGTGGGATTCCCGTGAAGGTTCGAGTCCTTTCGCCCGCACCAACGCACCCGCGTTGGCTTATGCCCTCGCGACGCTTGTTGCATAAAGGTACCAGCACCTCAGATAAGCTGGGCAGTATGAGGAGGAACGTGTTGAACATCACCGCTTCTGACGTCAAGGACGCCAAGCTCACCGCTACGGTCACCATCCCGGCCGCCGACGTCGACGCCGCGATCAAGAAGGCCTACAAGGAGACCGCCAAGAAGTACCGCTTCCCGGGCTTCCGCGCCGGTAAGGCCCCCCGTCCGGTCATCGACTCTGCTCTTGGCGCCGAGGCTACCCTCGCTCAGGCCACCAACGACCTGATCGCCGCCAACGAGCCCGCCGTCCTCAACGAGCTGGACATCGTCCCCACCAAGAACGGTGACTACAAGGAGCTCGACCTCGCCAAGGATCACGAGGACTACACCTACACCGTCGAGTTCTCCCTGCGTCCCGCCGCTGAGCTCTCCTCTTTCGACGCTGTCGAGATCGAGATGCCTCCCGCGGAGGTCACCGAGTCCGAGATCAACAACCAGGTTGAGATGCTCCTCAACTACCGTGCCACCTTCGAGGACGTCGAGGGTCGCGCCGTTGAGGCCGAGGACTACGTTACCGTCGACCTCAAGGCCGTCGAGAACGCCGACAACTTTGCCGCCGAGGGCCGCATGCTCATCGCCGGTAGCGACAGCAACCCCAAGGAGTTCAACGAGGCCCTGATCGGCGCCAACGTTGACGACGTCAAGACCGTCACCTGGACCGACGAGGTCGAGGAGGGCGAGGAGGCCGAGACCCACACCGTCGAGGTCACCGTCAAGGGCATCAAGGTCCGCAACACCCCCGAGCTCACCGACGAGCTCGTCAAGTCCGACTTTGGCTTCGACAGCATCGACGCTATGCGCGACGCCATCAAGATCGAGATCGAGCAGGACAAGGCTTCCCGCCTCCCGGCCGAGAAGGAGAACCGTTGCGTCTCCGCTCTCGCCGAGCGCCTGCAGCTCGATGAGATGGACGCCGACTATGAGCAGTCCGTCTTTGAGGAGCTTGGCCAGAACTTCCTGTCCAACCTCGCTGCCCGCGGCATGACGCTCGACACCTGGCTGCCCGCTTCCGGTCTGACCATGGAGCAGTTCATCGGCGACCTGCACAAGCAGGCCAACGACGTTGCCCGTGAGTCCCTGGCTCTCGACGCCCTCGCCCGTGAGCTCAAGATCGAGGTCACCGAGGACGACGTCAACGCCGAGTTCGAGAAGGCCGGCGTCAAGGACGTCGAGGCTTCCAAGGCCGAGTTCATCGCCGACGGCCGCATGCCTGCCGTCCGCGAGTCCATCCGTCGCTCCAAGGCCGTCGACCACCTGGTTGAGAACGCCAAGGTGACCGAGGTCGACGAGACCGCCAAGGACGCCGAGTAATTCTCGCCACCTTACCCGCGAGCGCTTGCGTGCGCCCGTGATGGGGTAAAGTTATAAACCGGTTATCCGGTTGCTTCGTACGGTGCCAGCCAATGCATAGCATGCGGGCACCGTACGTTTATCTAGAACCAATTTGGTCCGCAAGAGAGAAATGGAGATGCGTATGATCGCTAAGTTCGATTCCGCCCTCGTGCCATACGTTATCGAGCAGACGCCGCGCGGTGAGCGCAGCTACGATATCTATTCGCGCCTGCTCAACGACCGCATCATCTTCTTGGGCGAGGAGATCAACTCCGTCAGCGCCAACCTGGTCGTTGCCCAGTTGCTGCATCTTGAGAGCCAGGATGCCGAGAAGGATATCTCGCTCTACATCAATTCGCCCGGTGGCGAGGTCTACTCCGGCCTGGCGATTCTGGACACCATGAACTTTATCAAGCCGCAGGTCTCGACCATTTGCGTCGGTATGGCCGCGTCTATGGCCGCCGTGCTGCTTTCGGCCGGCGCCAAGGGCAAGCGCTTCTGCCTGCCTCACTCCAAGGTCATGATTCACCAGCCCAGTGGCGGTGCCCAGGGTCAGCAGACCGAGATCGAGATCGTGGCCGAGGAGATCAAGAAGACCCGCCGCGAGCTCAACCAGATCCTGTCCGACGCCTCGGGCCAGCCCATCGAGAAGGTCCAGGCCGATACCGAGCGCGACAACTACCTCACGGCTGCCGAGGCCCTCGACTACGGCCTGATCGACCGTATCGTTACCTCGCGCGATCTCGCCGCGAAGGACGCCTAGGATGGCCGGTAACATGCAGGACAATTTCGACGAGAACGGCAACCCCATCCGCTGCTCCTTCTGCGGAAAAGAGCAGGGGCAGGTTCGCCGTCTTGTAAAGGGCCCTACCAACATCTTTATCTGTGACGAGTGCGTCGCCGCCTGCTCTGAGATCCTTGAGGAGTCGCTGGCTTCGGACTTTATGGACGCCGCCCGCAACGGCAAGCTGCCGGGCTTCCTCAACGACCATGGCCAGGCAGCCGGTCAGCCTGCCGTGGATCCCGAGGCCGAGGGCTTTGAGCTCGAGGACGACGCCCGCCAGGTCATTACGCACGTGCCGACACCGCACGAGATCTATGACGAGCTTTCGGCCTATGTCATGGGCCAGGAGGACGCCAAGCGCGCCATGTCGGTTGCCGTGTACAACCATTACCGCCGCGTGATCGAGGGCGGTGCTGCGCTTTCGGCCTTTGACGACGGTTTGGACTCGCAGCTCGACGATGATATGGACGAGGTGGAGCTCGCCAAGTCCAACATTTTGCTGCTCGGTCCCACCGGTACCGGTAAGACCCTGCTCGCCCAGACGCTCGCGCGCATCCTCGAGGTGCCGTTTGCCATCGCCGACGCCACCGCGCTTACCGAGGCCGGCTACGTGGGCGAGGACGTGGAGAACATCCTGCTTAAGCTTATCAACGCCGCCGATGGCGATATTGAGCGCGCACAGGTCGGCATTATCTATGTGGACGAGATCGACAAGATCGCTCGCAAGGCCGAGAACCTCTCCATTACCCGCGATGTCTCGGGCGAGGGCGTTCAGCAGGCGCTGCTTAAGATCCTTGAGGGCACGGTGGCAAGCGTTCCGCCCACCGGCGGCCGCAAGCATCCCCAGCAAGAGCTGCTGCAGATCGACACGACCAACATCCTGTTCATCTGCGGTGGTGCCTTTGTGGGTCTGGACAAGATCATCGCCGACCGTGTGGGGAACAAGGGCGTGGGCTTTAACTCCGAGATCGCCGGCCCCACCTCGGTCGACGAGAACGACCTGCTGCGTCAGGTGCTCCCGCAGGACCTCAACGCCTTTGGTATGATCCCCGAGTTTGTGGGACGTACGCCTGTCGTCACCCAGACGCAGGCGCTCGATGAGGACGACCTGGTGTCGATCCTGACCGAGCCCAAGAACGCCGTGGTGCGCCAGTACCGCAAGATGTTCCAGCTCGAGGACGTTGAGCTTGAGTTTGAGGACGCCGCTCTGCACGAGATCGCCCGTATGGCGCTTGCCCGCAAGACTGGCGCCCGCGGCCTGCGCTCCATCTGCGAGGACGTGCTGCAGCAGACGATGTTCGACCTCCCCAGCGAGGAGGGCGTTTCCAAGGTCATCGTGACCGAAGCCTCCGTAAAGGGCGAAGAACAGCCCCAACGCATCTACGGCTAAGCCAGCCAAAAACATGCTTGCAAATAGCCTCCGACCACCCGCGGTCGGAGGCTATTTTATATATACGCAATAACCCCAACTACCTGTGTTATTCTGTGTGTTTGTTTAAAGTCTCAGCAAAGTCCATTCAGACTGAAGTAATCGATACCTAAGGGGAGGAATGTAGGCCCGATTTTCGTAGATTCCGCACGAGCCGAAGACCACTTAATGTGCTCTTCGTGCGAGCCAGGACTTGACCGAGCGAAAATCGGGCCTACATTCCTCCCCGATGGGCAAGGGAGAGATATATGGAAGAAATGCCCAAGAACTACGATCCGTCGACCAACGAGCCGGCGATCCTGCAGAAGTGGCTCGACGGCGGCTACTACAAGCGCCGTGAGGGCGTGGGCGACTGCACCGTCACCATTCCGCCTCCCAACGTGACCGGCAAGCTCCACATGGGTCACGCCACCGACGACTCCATCCAGGACGCCATCATCCGTATGGCCCGCATGCGCGGCAAGTCCACGCGCTGGGTGCTGGGCACCGACCACGCCGGTATCGCCACGCAGACCAAGGTCGACAAGAAGCTTAAAGAGGAGGGCATCAGTCGCCTGGAGATCGGTCGCGACAAGTTTGTCGACGCCTGCTGGGATTGGACCCACGAGTACGGCGGCATCATCGTCGAGCAGATCAAGCGCATGGGCTGCTCCGTCGACTTCGACAACGAGCGCTTCACCATGGACGAGGACTACGCCCAGGCCGTTCGCAAGGTGTTCTGCGACTGGTACCACGACGGCCTGATCTACCGAGGCAAGCGCATCGTCAACTGGTGCCCCAACTGCACTACCGCCATCTCGGACGACGAGGCCGAGTACAAGGACGAGAAGGGCCACTTGTGGCACCTGCGCTACCCGCTGACCGAGCCGGTCAACGGCCAGGACTACATCGTCGTTGCCACCACTCGCCCCGAGACCATGCTCGGCGACACGGGCGTCGCCGTCTCCCCGAAGGACCCCGAGAAGGCCGCCTTTGTGGGTAAGACTGTCAAGCTCCCCATCGTTGACCGCGAGATTCCCATTTTTGAGGATTGGCACGTCGACGCCAACTTTGGCTCCGGCTTTGTCAAGGTCACCCCGGCCCACGACCCCAACGATTACGCCATGGGTCAGGCCCACGATCTGCCGCAGATCAACATCTTTGACGAGCACGCGGTGGTCGTCGAGGGTTACGGCGAGTTTACCGGCATGAACCGCGACGAGTGCCGCGAGGCCGTCATCAAGTGGTTTGAGGAGCACGACCTGCTCGATCATGTCGACGAACTCGATCACTCCGTCATGCACTGCTACCGCTGCGATGCCGCGCTTGAGCCGTGGCTGTCCGAGCAGTGGTTCGTCGCTGTCGATAAGCTCAAGGGGCCGGCGCTCGACGCCGTCAACTCCGGCAAGGTCACCTTCCACCCCGCGCGCTGGACGCAGACCTACACCACCTGGATGGAGAACCTCAAGGACTGGTGCATCAGCCGCCAGCTGTGGTGGGGCCACCGCATCCCCGTGTTCTACTGCGAGGACTGCGGCTGGGAGGACGCCCTTACCGAGGACACCGACGTGTGCCCCAAGTGCGGCGGCCATCACGTGCATCAGGACGAGAACGTGCTGGACACCTGGTTCAGCTCGCAGCTGTGGACCTTCGCCACGCAGGGCTGGCCGCAAAAGCCGGAGCTGCTCGAGGGACATCACCCCACGACGGCGCTCGTCACCGCGCGTGACATCATCGCGCTGTGGGTCGCCCGCATGGTCATGAGCTCGCTGTACTTCCTGGACGAGGTGCCGTTTAAGGACGTCGTCATCTACCCGACGATCCTGGCCAAGGACGGCAGCCGCATGTCCAAGTCCAAGGGCAACGGCGTTGACCCCATGGACCTCATTGGCATGTATGGCGCCGACGCCATGCGCTTCAACTTGCTGACCCTCTGCACCAACAATCAGGACGTCAAGTTCGACGCGAACATTGACAAGAAGACCAAGAAGCTTATCGACAGCCCGCGCACCGAGCAGGCCAAGTCGTTTGTGACCAAGATCTGGAACGCCAGCCGCTTCCTGCTTATGAACATGGAGGGCTACACGCCCGGCGAGCCCGTCGTGGAGACGCCGGCCGACGCCTGGATGTTCAGCCGTCTGGCCAAGGCCGTCAAAATGGTCACCGAGGGCATCGAGAACTACACCTTTGGCGACATGGCCCGCGGCGTGCAGCAGTTCTTCTGGAACGAGGTCTGCGACTGGTACGTCGAGGTCACCAAGGCCCGCCTGAAGGGCGAGGGCCGTCTGCAGGCGCAGCGCAACCTGATCTTTGTGCTCGATACCTCCATTCGCCTGATGCACCCGCTCATGCCGTTTGTCACCGAGGAGATCTGGGACAACATGCCGGCAAGTGTGCTCGACCTGGACGCCGAGGGCAACGTTGACCGCGCCGAGGCACTCATGATCGCCAAGTGGCCCGAGCCCGCCGACTACGCCAAGTATGTCGACGAGGACGCCGAGCGCGCGTTTGAGCTGTGCCGCACCGTCGTGTCCGCCGCCCGCGCCACGCGTTCGCGTTATCGCTTGAGCCCCAAGGCCGAGCTCGACGTAGTCGTGCGCGCCGGTGCCGAGGATATCGAGAAGCTTGAGAGCCTGCGCTCGACCATCGAGCCGCTGGCAAACACTGCCTCGCTGGTCATGGGCACCGACGTTGAGAAGCCGGCTGCGAGCATCGCCGTGGTCGACAGCGGCGTCGAGGTCTTTGTGGTGCTCGAGGGCAAGGTCGACCTTTCGGCCGAGAAGGCGCGCCTGGAGAAGGAGATTGCCGCGGCCCAGAAGGAACTCGCCGGCTGCGAGAAGACGCTTGCCAACGAGGGCTTTGTTGCTAAGGCCGCGCCCGCGGTGGTCCAGAAGAAGAGGGACCGTGCAGCTGAGCTCAAGGAGATCCTGGCGGCGCTGACTGCTCAGGTTGCTGACTTCTCGTAGGCGGTACTGGGGGACGCGGTTTGGGGCATTGCTCGCTACTGCGAACAGTCCTGCTCGCACGAAGGCCACATTAAGTGGCCTTCGGCTCGTGCGGAACTTGTATCGAGCAAAGCGTCGGGCCGCTCCTAGTGCGGTTACGTGGTTGTTTGCATCTGGCGTGTTAGGGCCACTGGGTTGTGGCCTTGATTCCGCTGCAACGGTGTTTGGCTGATATTTTGAATGGGAGGGGCTCGTTGTTTATTACGGGCCTCTTTTTATGTTGAGGGGACTTTGGCTATGGCAAAGCGTTCTGGGTTGTATTCGGTGCCGTTTGAGGTTCCGGAGCTTTCTATTGATGAGGCTGTTGCACTTGCGGCCGATACGGGCAAGATTGCGCGTTATTCCACGCCGCTGCTCGAGACTGTCGTCGAGATGCTCGATGAGCTTGGTCGTCCTGACGAGTTCTATGATTGCGTCCAGATAGCCGGTACCAATGGAAAGACCTCGACAACGCGATTCTCGGCTGCCATTCTTCGTGGTGAGGGCCTTAAGACGGCACTCTTTACGTCGCCTCATCTGGTGCGATATCCCGAGCGTATGGAGATTGACGGAAAGGTCGTCTCAGACGAGGTCTTTGCCCATGGTGTCTCTGCGGCGTATGAGGCAGGTCGTCGTCTCAACGCACGTCGTGAGGCGGCGGGCCAGGAGCTCCGTTCTATTACGCCCTTCGATCTTTTGTCCGTGGCCGGTTTGACTATGTTTGCCGAGGCTTGCGTGGACGTGGCCGTGCTTGAGGTTGGCATGGGCGGACGATGGGATGCTACGAGTGCGACCGATCCCGTGGCCGTCGCCATTACGGGTATTGGACTCGACCATACGAAGGTCCTTGGCGACACGCTCGAGGCCATTGCGGGGGAGAAGGCTGCGGTTATTAAGCCTGGGCGCCTGGTTGTTTTGGGCGAGGGCACGCATGAGCCGAGCGTTCAGTGCGTGATGGATGCCCGTTGCCGCGAGTGCGGCGTTGTGCCGCTCGTGGTGAACCATGTCACGACTAAGGTGCCGGCGCATGTGGGCGACACGGTGGAGTTCAGCTGCACCACGCCGCGTGCGATCTATACGTCGGGCATGGTCAAGCCGGCCTATCAGCCGCAGAATGCCGCGTGCGCGATTATGCTGTGCGAGGGGTATCTGGGTCGCGAGCTCGATCATGACAAGCTCGATGCATCACTTATGGGCTGCCCCACGCCGGGCCGATTTGATGTGCTGGGGACCGATCCGCTCAAGCTGATCGACGCCTGCCATAACCCTCAGAGCTGCGAGAACTTTGTGAGTGCGCTGGACGAGATCGACCCGTGCGTAGAGAATCGCCCCACGCTGCTGTGCGCCGCATTGGCTGATAAGGACGTGGCGGGCATCGTCGACGTGCTTGTTCCGGCCTTCCCCCGTGTGGTCGTGACGCAGACCGATTCCGATCGCGCCCTGCCGGCAGAGGAGCTCGCTGCCCTGGTGGACGCCGATAAGCTTGCGGGCGTGTACCCCAGCGTTTCCGAGGCCCTTGCAGCTTTCGAGGCCGCGGGCGAGCCCTTCGTTGCCGCCGGCACCATCACCCTAGCCGGCGAAGTAGCCGGCCTGCTCCGTTAACCCATCCCCTCATCAGTTGCGGTGAAATAGTTCCTGTTTTTGGGTTCTAGCAGCCCATCCAGGAACTATTCCACCGCAACTCAAAAACAGTCAAGTACTTGTAAAGTGTCCTCCCGCTTGCGAAATCATTTATGCCGCTTGACCTATCTCATGTTGCGTTGCCAAGCTGGGGAGGGGTACGCTCAGCCTAACTTGCAATCCGGATCCGTGCTGTTTGGTCCGTTGAGCCAGTCGGGAGGAACTATGAATAGAAGGCATGTCAACGCGGCGATCACCGCGGGCCTGGCACTTACCATGACGGTTGGTTCGGTGCCACCGCAGGCGTTCGCCGAGATGATGCAGGGCGATGCTGCCCAGGTCGTCGCCGAGCAAAGCGATGCGACGGGTGCGGCTGGC
>CAJMSO010000065.1 GCA_905216075.1 uncultured bacterium
CTCGTTGGCCGTCTTGAGCTGGCCTACCAGCAGCACGTCTGCGATGATCACGATGATCAGCGGCGCGACGATGTTGATGAGGATGCCCTCGACATCAAAGGTGAGGTAGTCCGGATCGAAGGCGTTCTCGCCCATAAAGAGAATCTGGGAAAGGACAAATCCGATCGCAAAGAACAGCACCGAGGCGATAGCGAGCTTGGGCTTGGAGCAGGGAAGCTCGCCGACCATGCGGCCGGTTTGGCCGTTCATGGCAAACAGATAACTCTTGCCGTTCCACGAGGTAGAGAGCATCCACACGGGGAACAGGGCGTAGTCGCTGTCTTCCCAGGTGTAGTCGAGCTGCTTGCTTTCGACCGTGGCATCGTCATATTCGTCGACGACGGTCTCGCGCAGGGCCGAGATTGTGCTTTCTTCCATACGGCGTTCGGCGCGCGCCTTGCAGGTCTCGCAGTCCTCGTCGTAACGGTTGGCGATGTAGCCGGGCATATATGCGACCGAGAACGGGCGCAGCGCGTCGTAGTCAAACGGCTCGATGGCGTCCATGTGGCCGTCGGGCATCTTGGACGATCCGTCGACGGGCACGCGCTTAAACGAGATATTTCCCTTGCGGTAGGCATCGTAGTGGTCGGTGGTCGTGACGGTGCGGTCGGATTCCTCGGTCACGGTCTCGTTGGTCGCGTCAAAGTACACTTCGCCGTCAACGCGGGCGCCGTAGAGCCAAAACGGCACGTAAACGCCTTGGACCTCGTCGATGTGGTTGCCAGTGACAAAGCTCTTGGGCAGCAGGATTTTGCCCTTGTAGTGGTCTTTGAGCGCGGCCATGACATCGTCGCGCCCGAGCTTAAACGGAATCACCAGGTCGGGTGAGAAGTCGCCCGAGAGCTGGCCGGGTGCCACGGCGGAGTTGCCGCAGTACGGGCAGGTGGTGACGGCGACGGTGCCGTCGGACACGAGCTCGGCGCCGCACGACGAGCAGATGTAGCCGGCGTTTTGAGCCAGCTCCTGCACGGCATCGTCGACAGCAGGCTTGGGGGCCGCGGCTGCGGCATCGGCTTTGGCATCTGCCTTGTCCTGGCGCTCGCGATAGAGGGCCTCGACTTCTTCGACTTCAAAGCGCGAATCGCAGTAGTCGCAGACGAGCTTTTGCTCGGCGCTGGCAAAGTGAAGGGGGCCGCCACATGCGGGGCACTGATAGTTGACGCTTTCGAAGGCCATGATCGGTCCTTTCGCTGCCGGAGGCTATGCGCCGATGGCGCCGCCGCAGTATTCGCAGCGCCCGCTGGCATCGGGAATGGTGGTTGCACCGCAGAAGGGGCAGGTGACCGCGGTCTTGGGGGCCTTAGCGGCCACGACGCTGTCGCGCGTCTCCTGACGCAGCTGCACCAGCGCGTCGCGGACCTCGGTTGCCTGGCGCTTGGCCTCGCGGTATTCGATGGAACCGCGCTGGTCGATGGTGGAGTCGTTCACGCGCAGGTTGATCTCGGTAAAGTACGGCGTGTTGACGTGGATGGTCAGGTTAAAGTCGTAATCCAGGTCGTAGCGCGGCGGGTTGTAGCTCTCGCGCTCGCCGTCCTTGGTCTCGCGATAGATCTCGGTGCGATGCTCGTCGATATCCATATCGCAGCCGAGTACCTGCGAGAACTCAATGATGTCGGGGTTGGCATCGCGCCAGCGGCTCTGCGAGGTAATGATCAGCAGGCCCGCGTCTTCGTCGAGCATGATGTTGGCGCGCCCGGCAGAGAGCGTGCGCGTAGGGTTGAATGAGGCCAGGCGCTCGGCGTTGGCCTCGCGGTAGGCGAGTTGCTCGCGGATATCGTCCGCGGTGCTAGAGCGATAGCCGTGGAAGTAGGGGGAGAGTTTGCCGGCACACTCTTTGCACAGGTAACCTTCGCTGATCTTGGTCTTTCCCAAAAGTCCCAGCTCGGTACCGCAAATCGCGCACTCTTTCTTCTCGAACATCTTGTCAAAGAAGCCCATGGCTGCCTCCCATCAACAGGTAGCGTGTGTCACTTTTGATGATGGGGGAGTGCGCGATCTTTCACGATACCCTGACGGCTCAACGAGTCTCCACAACTGGGACATATGGCCCATTTTTGACTAGTCGTCGGGGACACTCTTCGGCCACTCATTGGGGACGTACTTAAATGAGTGGCAGTTGGGGACACTCCTTGCCGAATGTGGGGTCTGCCACTTGCTATGCCACGGTCACGGCAACTTGGGCGTAGCGGCTGCAGGGGCGCTCGGCGCGCGTCTGCACGGTAAGGGTGAGCACGAAGCGGTCGCCGGGCTGCGCGTCGGCGGGCACGATGAAAGTGGTGCTCACCGTGCATTCCTGCCACAGCGAAAGATCCTGCGCGCCTGCATAGCTCGACGGGTTCATGGCGACATTCCAATGTGCATCGAAGCCCTTGTCGTCGGGGTCGACGATGGTCGCCGCAAGGGCGACGCGCTCGCCGGCTGGGGCGCTGCGGTCGGCCGTGACCTCGACAACATGTGCCGGATGCGAGCAAGCTGCCGGATCGTGGGCGCACCATTGCGCGCGGGCGGCAAAGTCTTCCTGATAGGCGCGCAGATAGGGATTGGGGTTGTCGCCTGCGGGCGTGCCGATGGCGGCAAAACCGGCGGGTGCGTCCGCATCGGGATGCCCATCAAGAAACATGCGGCCGAGCAGCGTGTCGAAGCCGCGGTCATCGATACCGCGCAGGCCAAACGGCAGCAGCGGAATATAGGTCATGCTGTCGCCTTCGGCCATAAAGTCGCCGTGCTCAAACTGCATCGCGGGGATGCCTTCTAGACCCCAATCCAGACGGGCATGCTTGCCAAACTGAAACCGCTCGGGCTCGTTTTCGTAGACCTTGCCGTCGCCATAGAGCATATAGCGCGCCATAAAGGGGCCGTTGCCTTGGGTGAGATTCTGCTCGGGCCAAGGCGCCTTAAACAGCGGCAGCGTATCGGGCTGAGCCGTCTTGGCGTCGACATAGCCACCATACATATAGGGCACGCGCCAAAAGATGAGCTCGGGAAAGAGTTCACGCCCATGGTCGAGCCATGAGTTGTCCTGCCCCACGTCATCGGCAACGCCCATCACGCGTACCTTGCGATAGACCCGCTGCTGTACGGCGGGCCATTCGGGCGTGGCGCGATAACGCTCGGCAATACTCATGAGGGCGCGAACGATGGTGTTCATGCCACCCCAGCTGAGCAGCCATAAAGTACGCGGATCATCATCCAAAATTGCCTGCGCAATTACGCGGGACCCCTCAGTTTCCTCAGTCACATCACCCTCAAAGGTAACATTTCCCACAAAGGTGCGCTCGACCATCTGGGCAGGCGTGGGAAACGGCGGCTCACCGGCAGCGGCCGCATTTGCCTGCAGCTGCGGCCAAGCCTGGGCATATTCATTACTCCAGAGGCTTTCGATCCAATGTTCGGGAAACGGACGATACTCACAAAGCTCCCCGGCCAGCGGATCAGGCTCATGAGGCACAACAGCCCACTCGTAAGAGCGACGCCCTTTGGTTCGCCAATGCGAATTCACCTCGCCCAGCGTATGAACCCCATCCCCAAGAAAGTGATACTGCGAAGCCGTATACGCCACAGCCTGAACATCAAGCACATTAAGATACAGAGCCAAATGAATGAGCGAGTTCATATCATCGACTTCCATATCAGTGGTAACAATCACCCGAGTCAAATTCTGGGACATAGGAACAGCTCCAATCAAAATCAATTCAGCCAGTTACGCGCAAGGCAAGACGGGACCCACGCCCCCATCGCCACCGACCCGGCGTGCTGCCGGAAGCGCCCGGCCAGGATCACAGCAACGTCAACGCAGCGGGGACTGGGGTTTAGTCTTGCAAACATTCCGCAGGGGGCATGGGCAGGCGCAGCGCGAAGCGCAAAGCGCCAGCCCATGCATGCCCGAGGACGTTTGCAAGACTAAACCCCGGTCCCCGCGATGGGAGGGCTTAGCGGTCGACCCTGGCCGACCACTCCCAGCAGCCCACCGGCTCGCCGTCGATGAGTACGTTGCCCCCGTCGAAGTCTTGATAACACAGGTCGTTGAATTGGTGGATCCACACGCCGTGGTTGAACGTCTTCTTAGGCGAGCCGTCGGCCTCGCGATAGCGACCGGTCAGGTCCTCGACATGACTAAAGTAGGTAAGGTGCACGTTGGCTCCGGCGTCACGCAGGCGCGCCGTGAGCGGCAGCACGGTCTGTTGCGGAGACACGAGCTCGTCGCCCTTGGAGTGCGTAAACCACAGCGGCGTCTTGGCGAGCGCGGCTACGTCCTCGTCCGTGGTGTTGTACCACGGGGCACAGCAGGGAAGGCCCGCGGCAAAGAAATCGGGGTAGTCGGCGCACAGGCGCAGGGTCATAAAGCCGCCGTTGGAAAGGCCGGCGACCACGATGCGGTCGGTGTCGATACGCCCGGCATGCTCGGCGATAAACTCGTCAATGAGCGCCTTGAGTACGGGGGAGTAGATGCTCTGGTTGGAGCGGCCGAGCTGCTCGACGCCGTTGTCCATCCAAAACGTCGGCGACTGCGGCACAAGTACCCAGGCAAAGCCGCCAAAGTAGCGCTGGATTTGCGCCTGGCTAATGGCTGTCACGCGGTTGCCGATATAGGCGCGCGTGGCGCCTTCGCCCTGCGTGGCACCCTTGCCTTCGCCGGCGCCGTGCAGGTACACCACGAGCGGGGCCTTTTGGGGCACGACCGTGGCCTCGGGCGCGAAGGGATTGAAGCAGGCCGAGTCCTCGGCTTTAAAGCTGGGCTCAAAGAAGCCGTACTCGAGCGCGATGCCGTCGACGGCGGTCTTTTGCACGGCATTGCTCCAACCCTTGAGCGCGGAGCAGATGTCGCCGCGACAGGTATCGAAGACCAGGCCGCAGGTGGGGTCGTCGCCGTCGTTGCCGGGAAGAGCCGCGAGCTGCGTGACGTGCAGCTGGTCATCGAGCATGCGCGAGCCCATGACGCCGCCTTCGATTTTTTTGGTCAGGCGCTGCTCGGCGACCTCGAGTGCCACATGAGTGCCCACGGCGAGCTTGCGGCCGTTCTCGTCACACGGATACGCGGCGAGAACGTCGATGTAACCCACGGAGGGCGCGGCATGGTCGGCGCCGCGCTCCTTGCGCATCAGGACCTCGCCCGTGCGCTCGTGACGCTCTACATATATATGGAAAGTGTTCGCATCGAGATCGTTGGCGCGCACGGTGCAGGGTAGGTCGAGAACGACCTTGCTGATCCAGGGGCCAAAGTCGCCCAAGGTGGTGACGGTTGCGTAGGTACACGATCTGAGTTCCATGAGCTGCCTCCCTTGCGCCGCGCGTGCCAAACAATCGCGGCAATACAATCTAAACATGTTTAGTTTAATGCAGAGTTGTGGAACAAGCAGATGAACTCGGTAAACGGCATAATCGAACACGCAGTGAACTACTAAACATATGTTTAGTAGTTTCTATCTGGGGTTTTCTTGATGAGCTAACAGGCTATTGAGAGGCCACTCAAAGTAAAATTCCACGTAAATAGCCATATATCAATACATAGGCAAAGAGACGATTTACTGCCGTTCAGATACGCTCACCCCCGATTTCCTACCGTTCACCGGACTGCAAACGGCAAAAGTGCCACAAATTCAACGCTGCGTGTAAACTAAGCGCTGTAAACGTTCAGTAAACAGATTGTTTACGACAGCGTATCCAAGGGCTCGGCAGCCGTAAGGGGTTATAGTCGCCGGGTCAAAGGCGTGCCTACGTCCAAACGGGTAGGCACACGATGATATGGGGAGGGGTCCCATGGCAGTAGATAACAAGCAGATTGCCACCGATGTCCTCGAGCTCGTGGGCGGTGCGGAGAATGTTGCCGTCGCCACCAACTGCATGACGCGCCTGCGTCTGACGCTTAAGGACAACAGCAAGGCCGACGTGGAGAAGATCAAGAAGGTTAAGGGTGTTCTGGGTTGCCAGTTCGCCGGCAGCCAGCTCCAGGTCATCATCGGCCAGAACGTGCCCAAGGTGCTTGCCGAGTTCGTCGCCATGTCCGGCGTCAAGCAGGGTGCCGCGGTCGACGAGAACCTCGACGCTCCTAAGGAGAAGTTCGAGCTCAAGAACCTGCCCAACATCATCCTCGACTACCTGTCGGGTTCCATGACCCAGCTGATTCCGCTGCTCATGGCCGGCGGTCTGTTCCGCACCATCGCCGCGGTCCTCGGCCCCACCATGCTCGGCGTTCTCTCCGATACCGATCCGACCTACACGTTCCTCTACACCACCCTGTACGAGGCCACGTTTACCTTTATCCCCATTTACCTGGGCTATGCCGCTGCTAAGAAGCTCGGCGCCTCTCCGGTTCTGGGCATGCTCCTCGGCGGCGCTCTCATGGCCCCGTCCGTCGTGAGTGTCGCGACTCAGGAGGGTGGCGGAATCATCTCCGTCTACGGCATCCAGATCGCCGCTGCCAACTACCAGCAGTCCGTCCTGCCGATCATCCTCTCGGTGCCCGTCCTGTACTTTGTTGAGAAGTTCTTTAAGAAGGTCATGCCCGACGTGCTGTCCACGGTCTTCACGCCGTTCTGCACCATGATCGTCACCATCCCCATCGCCTTCATCGTCCTTGCCCCGATCGGCAACGAGATCGGCAGCCTCATCGCCAACGCCCTCTTTGGTCTTGCTGACCTTGGCGGTATCGGTATCCTGATCGTCATGGCCATCCTCGGCGCCTTCTGGCAGCTCTTCGTGGTCTGCGGCATGCACATGCCCGTCATCCTGCTCGCTCAGGTTCAGATCATCGCTGCCGGCTACGATCCCTTCGTCTTCGTTTCCACCAACTGCGCTATGGCCGCTGTCTGGGGCTGCGCCTTCGGTGCCTTCCTCAAGATGAAGAACCCCGACGAGAAGGGTCTTGCCATCGGTTACGTCATCTCCGCCATCGCCGGCGGCGTCACCGAGCCCGCACTCTTCGGTATCCTCATGCGCTTCCGTCGTACCATGCTCGGCATGTTTATCGGCGGTGCCATTGGCGCTGTGTTCTCCGGCCTCATGGGTGTTACCTACTACCTGGCCGGCGGTGCCTCCAACTTCCTGGTCTTCACCAACTACCTGCAGGGTGGCCAGATGAACACCGTCTGGGCTATCGCCGGTATGGCAATCTCCTTTGTCATCGCCGCTGCCGTCGTCTTTGCCACTGGCTTCTCCAAGGAGGAGCTCGCCGAGATGGAGGCCTAAGGCCAAACCATTCGGACGCATACGACCGGGCCCCGTCAGGCGCAAGCCCGGCGGGGCCCTTCTTACAAGGTAGACTGATTGGGGGCGCGTGGCGCCTACTCGCCGGGGTTTGCTAAGCGCCAGGGGCTTTCGCGCGGGGTTACCGCGAAAGAATCTGCCGGTTCGCAACTCCTTTATCAAACGAAAGGACATGCAGATGAGTTTGGGAAAGCTGACCGTTAACGGTCGCCAGGACGGCTTTTTGTGCGAGGGCAAACCGTTCTTTTGGTTTGCCGATACGTGCTGGAGCGCGTTTACGAGCATTGCCGAGGCCGATTGGGACTACTATCTGACCCGTCGCGCCGAGCAGGGCATGAACGTGCTGCAGATCAACACGTTGCCGCAGTGGGATCGCTGCTGCCCCGATCTGGGCATTTGGCCCTATGCCAGCGAGGACGGCGTGCATTTTGATTGGTCCCGTCCCAACCAGGCGTACTGGGACCGCGCTGCTGCCATGTGCCGCGCTGCCGTCGAGCACGGCATTCGTCCGGCACTCGTACTTATGTGGTGCAACTACGTGCCCGGTACCTGGGGTGCCAAGATTGCCGAGCGTTGCGGTGCCGAGGTTATGCCGCGCGAGGAGGTCCGCGCCCACGTTGCCCGCGTCGTCGAGAACCTGGGCGAGTTCGACCCCGTCTATGTGGTGACGGGCGATACCGACTTTACCAGCGACGAGGCGATCGCCTATTACGAGGATGCCCTCGACGAAGTCGTCAAGCGCGCGCCCGAGGCGTTGCGCACCATGCATATCAACCGCGGCAACCGCACCATTCCGCCACAGTACCTGGACCGCCTGGACTTCTACATGTTCCAGCCCGGCCACAACTACGAGGGCCAGCCCGAGGCTTGGCGCCTGCCGCAGGACTTTACCGCCAACTATCCCAAAAAGCCGATGGTCAACTCCGAGCCCTGTTACGAGCAGATGGGTGCGTCGCGCAACGTGTACTGGCGCTTCACCGCGCAGGACTGCCGCGCGAGCGTGTGGTCGTCGATCCTTGCCGGTGCGAGCGCTGGCGTGACCTATGGCGCGCACGGTGTTTGGAACTGGCAGACCAGCAAGAGCCAGGGCTCGGTGCTGGGCGAGGGCTTCGATATGCCGTTCCGCTGGCAGGAGTGTCTGCAGTTTGCGGGCGTTTGGGACTTTGGCGCGATCGAGCATGTGCTTGCCGGTCTGGGCGCTACGGCTGGCGACGACGCGCTTGCCGTGGTTCCGGCGCAGGGGACGAACCAATACCATCATGTCCGGCAATCAGCGGTTATCACTCTGGGAGCGCACGGCAAGCAGGCCTTCCGAGGTAATACGGTAGGGAAGACTGTTTTTCGAACAGATAAGCTTCTTGCTTTTCAATTTCTTGAATATCTCCATAGTACAATCGCAGAGCAGCCAGCCCTCGCGGGTATAGCATTCCACATCGGCCACTTTGCCGGAATCGTCGCGGATTATTATGATTCTGCCACCCTTGGCGAGGGCATGGAGGGTTCTTTGCTCAAAACGGGAAATGTTCACG
>CAJMSO010000066.1 GCA_905216075.1 uncultured bacterium
TCTTCCAAGCAGGTCGAGCAGCTCTACGCCGACGGCAGCTATGACGCCGGCGCGCTCTATCGCAAGCCCGGCATCAAGCTGCTGGTGGACTTCATCACCAACCCCGCCTTTATGGCGACCGGCAACGCCGAGCGCCTGCAGCGCCTGCACGACGACATCAAGGGCAAGGACTGGTTTATGGCCCTGCTCGACATTGAGGAGTACATCCAGACCAAGGAGCGCGTGCTGGCAGACTACGAGGACCAGGACGCTTGGATGCGCAAGGCGCTGATCAACATCGCCAACGCCGGCACCTTCTCGTCTGACCGCACGATCTCCCAGTACAACGACGAGATTTGGCACCTGAGCTAATTTCGTTTCCTTTACCCATCCTCTTGAAAGCGGAGTCGCGGCAACGCGGCTCCGCTTTTTTGCCCGCGTGTTGCCCGTGGCCCGCCTCGACAAAATCGTCTCAATCTGTAACACCTACTCGGCCAAAACGGCCCTACCTGTTACAGATCAAGACAAACCGGTCCTTTCCCTAGGGTTTATCTCAATCTGTAACATCTAACGTCTGAAATCCGCCCTTACTGTTACAGATCGAGACAAAAGGATAAGCCGGCTAATACAATCTCGTTCTGTAACAGGTAGCTGCCGAAATCAGCCTCCCGTGTTACAGATCGAGATGAAAGGATAGGCAGCTCGATGCTGTCTCAATCTGTAACATCTAGACCCAATTTGGCCCTCCTCCTGTTACAGATCAAGACAAACCGGCAGATGAACGGCCCCAGCACAAAGAAAGGCTCCCCTCTCGCCCAGCGGACGGGAGGGGAGCCTTATATGTGACCACGGCAAAAGGATGGCAAAGCCGCAGTCGCCCAAAAGGAGGGCCTGATTGGATCGGGCCTAGATAAGGTTCTTGCCAGACACCTTATCGAAGAGATGGGTCGCGTTCTTCTCGAACTTGAACCAAATGGGGTCGCCCGCCTTGAGCGCACCCTTGGCCTCGAGATCGACGACGGGGATGATCAGGACAAACTGGCCGTCGGGAGACATCACGTGAACGTGCTCGGTCGAACCCATGAGCTCGGTAACCTCGATGGTGCCCCGAAGCGCACCCTCCTCGCCCTTTTCGGCAAGCCGAATCTGCTCGGGGCGCACGCCGGCCGTAATCTCCTTCACGTCGCCGCCGTCCCAATTAAGGGCGAGCTGAGCGCAGGTCTCGGGAGCCAGCGCGACATTCATGTCGTCGGTCTTGACGGTAAAGCCGTCGCCCGAGCGCACCAGCTGGGCATCGAAGAAGTTCATCTGCGGCACGCCGATGAAGCCGGCGACGAAGATGTTCGCGGGATGGTTGAAGACCTCCTGCGGCGTGGCGATCTGCTGGACAACGCCGTCCTTCATGACCACGATACGGTCGCCGAGAGTCATGGCCTCGGTCTGGTCGTGAGTGACATAGATGAACGTACCCTTGATCTCGTGGCGCAGCTTGATGAGCTCGGCACGCATCTGGTTACGAAGCTTGGCGTCCAGGTTGGACAGCGGCTCGTCCATCAGGAAGACCTTGGGGTCACGCACGATGGCGCGGCCGATGGCGACGCGCTGGCGCTGACCGCCCGAAAGCGCCTTAGGCTTGCGGTCGAGGTACTCGGTGATACCCAAGATCTCGGCAGCGGAGCGAACCTTGCGGTCGATCTCGTCTTTGGGGACCTTCTTGAGCTCAAGCGTAAACGCCATGTTCTCGTACACCGTCATGTTGGGGTACAGAGCGTAGCTCTGGAACACCATGGCGATGTCGCGGTCCTTGGGCGCCACGTCGTTGACGCGCTTGCCGTCGATGAGCACGTCGCCCGAGGTAATGTCCTCCAGGCCGGCGACCATGCGCATCGTCGTGGACTTGCCGCAGCCAGACGGGCCAACGAGAACGACAAACTCCTGGTCATGCACGGTGAGATTAAAGTCCTCCACCGCGAGCACGCCGTCCTCGGTAACCTTGAGGTTGTGCTTCTTCTCCTTGGTCTTCTTCTTTTTGCCAAAGAAGCCCTTCTTTTTGGACTCGTTGTTGGGATACACCTTCTGAACATGTTTGAGAACGATCTCGGCCATGTCTTTACCTTTCGATATGCGGCGCCACGCTGAGGGGCGCCGCAGAAACTTGCAAAACAGTTACGGCATCAGCCCTTGACGGCACCTGCCACCACGCCGTCGATGATGTACTTCTGGCAGAGGATGTACATGATGACGATGGGGATAACGACCATCATGATGCAGGCCATCATGGGACCGAGCTCGACGTGGCCGTAGCCGCCGCGGAAGTACTGGATCAAGATAGGAATGGTCTTGTACTTGGTGGAGTCGAGCGTAAGGTAGGGCAGCAGATAGTCGTTCCAGACCCACATGGTCTCGAGGATGCCGACCGAAAGATAGGTGGGCTTCATGATGGGAAGGACGATCTTAAAGAACACCTGGACCGGGTTGCATCCGTCGATCATGGCCGCCTCCTCGATCTCGAGCGGGATGTTCTTTACAAAGCCGGCGAACATAAAGACCGCCAGGCCCGCGCCAAAGCCCAGATAGATAAAGCAGATGTTGAACGGCGTATTAAAGCCGATGCGGTCCGCCAAATTGGACAGCGTGAACATGAGCATCTGGAAGGGCACGACCATCGAGAAGACGAACAGGTAATAGAAGAAGTTCGAGATCTTGTTGTTGACACGAACCACATACCAAGCGCACATGGAGCAGCACACCAAAATCAGCACGACCGACGTGACCGTGATGATGAGCGAGTACATAAATGCCGAGGCAAAGCCCTGCTCGTTAAGGGCGTGCACGTAGTTTGCAAGGCCGTTGAACGTCTCGGGCGTGAGCAGATCGAACGCCGTGGTGGTGCTGATTGCGGTCGCTTTCTTAAAGGAATTGAGCGCAATCATGAACACGGGGTAGATCCACGCGAGCGACAGAATCGTAAAGAAAATCGAGAGCGCGCGGTTGATAACCTTATCGCGTTTCATTACTGCTGCACCTCCTTGGACCTCGTGGCCTTAAGCTGAATCATGGAGATGGCTACGACCAGGATGCAGAAGATAACCGCCTTGGCCTGACCGATGCCCTGCCATGCGATACCGGCACGCGAATAGAACGTGTTGTAGATGTTCAGGGCGAGCATCTCGGTGGAGTGCGCGGGGGCGCCGCCGGTAAGGGCGAGGTTCTGGTCGAACAGCTTAAAGCCGTTGGTGATGGACAGGAACAGGCAGATGGTGATGGTCGGCATCAGGTTAGGGATCTTAACCTTCCAAAACGTCTGCCATGCCGTGGCACCGTCGACCTTGGCGGCCTCGATGTAGTCGGACGGAATGGACTGCAGACCAGCGATGTAGATGATCATCATGTAGCCGACCTGCTGCCACAGGGTCAGGATGATAAGGCCCCAGAAGCCAGCAGCAGAGTTAAGGGCAATGAGCTGGGCGCCCACGTTGGAGAGCAGGCAGTTGATCAGAATCTGCCAGATGTAGCCCAGCACGATGCCGCCGATCAGGTTAGGCATAAAGAAGATCGTACGGAAGATGTTGGTGCCTTTGAGCGCCTTGCGGGTGAGCGCCTGCGCAATTGCCAGGGCGATCACGTTGATGAGCACCGTCGACAGGAAGGCAAACGCCACGGTAAAGAAGAACGACGTGGCAAACTGTGGATCGGACAGTGCGCGCACGTAGTTCTCGATACCGACAAAGTGCGCATTGTTGATGGTAATAAACTGGCAGAACGAGAGATAGAAGCCCTGGATAAAGGGGATCACGAACCCGATCATAAACGCCAGGCACGTGGGCAGCATAAAGAGCGGCCACCAGCGCTTGAGTGCTTTGCCCATAGAAGGGTCCTTTCAATATGCAGGGGGCGGGCAAACCTACGTCTGCCCGCCCCCTGTCGCTAATCAGATAGCTTGGGCAGCAACTGCTTACTCGGAAGCAGCCTTCTCGGTCTTCCAGCCATCGACGAAGGCGTTCTTGACGCCGTCCCACTTGGTGTTGTCGGCAGCATAGGCAATCAGAGCCTGCTTGAGGTTCTTCTTCCACTCCTCAGAGGGGATGTAGACGAAGTCCCAAGCGACGGTCTTCTTGCCGTCCTTGGCCATGGCAACGGCCTGCTGCGAGAAGACGTTGGTGGTCTCCTTGGCGCTCTTGAACGGAGCGGTCAGACCCATCTTGTCGGCGATGATGCTGGTCGGGGTGTCAGCGGTGACGCACCAGTACATGAAGTCCTCGGTGGCCTTCTGAGCATCCTCGGAAGCCTGGGAGCTCACGCACCAGTAGTTCTCGCCGCCGGAGCACAGGCCCTGGTTCTCCTCGCCGTCGACGCCGATGTAGATCGGCAGCATGCCGAGCTGGTCGTCGGTCATACCGGCCTTGGTGAGGTCAGCGTATGCCCAAGAGCCGTTCTGATAGAAGACGGCCTTGCCGGTTGCGAACTCGTTGGTGGCGTCGTCACCGGTCTTGGAGGCAAGCTGCGAAGGATCGCAGGTGGAGTCGGTGATGTACAGGTCGAAGATCTGCTTGAAGTTGTCGAGATACTCGCCCTTGATCTCGTCGTCCTCCTGGTTGTGCTCCTTCTCGAACTCGTAGTAGAGCGGGAGGTTGGCGAGGTGGGTGGTGTAGCGCCAGCTGGAGGAGTCATCCATGCCGGCGGAAGTGAAGGCACCCTCAACGCCAAGCTCGTCCTTGCGGGCCTGGATGTCGTCGGCACAAGCCTTCAGCTTGTCGAAGGAGTTGATGTCCTCGGCCTTGTAGCCAGCCTTCTCGAGCAGCTGCTTGTTGTAGATGATGCCGTAGCTCTCCTGGACCCAGTCGATACCCAGATCCTTGCCATCGGACTGCAGAGCCAGGGAGTCGTCAATGAGCTCACCGCGAAGCTTGGTATCGGACAGGTCTGCGCAGTAATCCTTCCAGTTCTTAAGACCGGTGGGGCCGTTGACCTGGAACAGGGTCGGAGCGGAGCTCTTGGACATCTCGGACTTGAGCTTCTCCTCGTAGGTGTTGGAGGCGGCGGTCACGATCTTGACCTCGACGCCCTTCTCCTTCTTGTACGCCTTGGCGATCTCCTTCCACTCCTTGTCGACCTCGGGCTTAAATTGGAGGAAGTAGACCTCGGCAGCGTCACCAGAAGCAGAGGAGCCGGAGCCGGCGGAGCCACCGCAGCCCACGAGACCCAGACCAAGAACCGCAGCCGCGGAACCAGCAAAGCCCAGGAACTGTCTTCTGCTCATTTCGTTCTTCATTACAATCCACCCTTTCACACCGTGGCGGCACCCTTTGCCGCCGCCTTCGGAGATTGGCTCGGGGACTTTGCCCCTTTTGCTGATTTGTACGATACGCTATTTGGCTACTTGTTTGAACAAGTATTACTAGAGCGGTAGAAAAACTTCGGTGAACGGTAGTTTCAACTTGATACTTGACAAGTTTTGTATAAACAATTATTTGTTATCGAATGCAGAGAAAACGCCCGGTCAAGCCGATGCATCGTCGGTTTGACCGGGCGTTTTCGCTTTGAAGGCATGAGTCTCGTCAGGCTGCGAGCTAGCCGGCTATCGCTTGGAGTTGACGCGGTAATGGAAGATCTCGGGATGCGTGCGGGCATGCGTGACCTCGAACAAGATGCCGTCCGAGGTGTACGACTGGCTCTCCATGACGGCGACACAGTTGTATTTGCCGAGGTCAAGATAGCTGCAGTCCTCATCGTTGGCAAGCTCGACGCTCACTGTACGGCGACTCGCCATCACCTTGACGCCGCGTTTGTGCTCCAGATAGTCGTAAATTGACTTTGCGGCGATCTCGGGCGTCAGGCCCTTGGCGATTGACTCCAAAAAGTAACCATGGTCTACTTGGCGTGCATTGCCGTTAAGGCTTCGGACACGCACCACGCGAATCAACTCCTCGCCCACCTTAAAGCCCAGGCAACGAGAGAGTTGCTCAGTGCAAATCAAATGTTCAAAAGACTTGACCTCGGTCGATGCGACGGCATTGTTGCGCTTTGCAAATTCGCCAAACGACTCGACTTCCTCGAGTGCGCCCAGCATGTCGGTTTCGCCCTTGAGCCAAATAACGCGCACGCCCTTGCCGTGTATAGGCTGCACAAACATCTGGTCGGCCAGCATGCTCAAGGCGCGTCGAACGGTATTGCGCGTGCAGCCAAACTCCGCGGTCAGCTCGGCTTCGGTTGGCAGCATCTCCTGAAACGCATAAGTCCCGTTAATGATGCGCGAACGGATCTCGCGGTAGATTCCTTCGTAAATCGCTTTTGGCATGACTTCACCTCTAATGAATATGTATGGTTAGGCACGATAGCATTTCTTAAAGTTGTTTAAACCGATTATCGGCAAAGCGACAGGATTTAACCGTTGACGGTTTCTGTCCCGCCCAAACCGGTTTCGATCAAAACTGCCGGTACGACAATCGTCTGGTCCTCTACAATGAATCCATTGTTTAAACGTTTCACCACGCGCAACGCGCCTCGATATTCGGGAGGCAGAACATGCTGCAAAAAATCCAACGCTTTGGCGGGGCAATGTTCGCGCCCGCCATTTTGTTTTCCATATCGGGCCTTATGGTCGGCGTCTCCGCCCTCGCAACGTCTGCGGATATCGTCGGCGACCTCGCCGTATACGGAACCCCTTGGTACGTTTTTTGGACTATCATCCAGCGTGGCTCGTGGACGGTCTTTAAGCGCCTTCCGCTCCTTTTTGCCGTAGCGCTGCCCATCGGCCTTGCCCAAAAGCAGCCGGCGCGTTGCTGCTTCGAGGCGCTCGTGGCTTATTTTGCCTATTGCTTCTTTTTGAGCGAGATCATCAAGCTAAGCGGGGACAACCTTGGACTTAAGTACCCGTCGTCTTTGACCTCCGCTAGCGGCATCACCATCATCGACGGCATCAAGACACTCGACACCGGCATTATCGGCCCGCTAGCGGTGTCGGCAACCGTCGTCGCCATCCATGACCGCTTCTACGATGTCAAGGTTCCCGATTGGCTCGGCACCTTCTCGGGTTCCTCGCTGGTCTATCTCATCAGCTTTTTCGCCGTACTCGGCCTTGCCATTTTCTCGGCCGTCACGGTGCCCTACGTATACGGTGTAACCGAAACGCTGCGCCACGCGCTTGCGGGCGTTGGTCCCTTTGGCGTAGGCATCTTTGTCTTTTTAGAACGAGCACTCGAGCCCATGGGGCTGCACCACCTGCTCTACATGCCGATCTACTACGACAACCTGGTCATTAACGACGGCATCTACGCCACGTGGACCAATTTGCTCCCCATTCTCTCCCATAGCACGCGTCCCCTCAATGAGCTTGCGCCGTGGGCCGGTTTTACCGCCACCGGCTGGGTCAAGCTCTTTGGCCTTCCTGCCATCGCGGCTGCGTTCTACTCCACCGCAAAGCCCGAGCGCCGCGCTGGGCTCAAGGTCATCCTGGTTCCCGCCATTGTTGCCTCAGTGGTCTGCGGCGTCACCGAACCGCTCGAGTTTCTCTTTATGTTCACCCACCCTGGGCTCTTTTTGCTCTATGCCGTCCTATCTTCCTGCCTCGCCATGGCTATGAACTTCTTTGGCATCGTCGGCATCTTCTCGGGCGGCTTTATGGAAATGGCTGCCTTCAACTTTATCCCGCTCATGCGGACGCATGCCGGCTCCTACCTTTTGGCACTCGGAATCGGACTCATCTTTAGCGTCATCTTCTTTCTGAGCTTTCGAGGTCTTATTCTGACCTTTGACCTTAAAACCCCGGGACGCGAGGACCACATCGCCAGCAACGCGGCGCTCTCGCGCTTGACGGGAGACGACGTTGACGAAAAGTGCTCATCCAAAACCGGCGCTTCCGACGACCAGGCCTCACAAGATCATCTGCTCGCCGAGCAGGTTGTGACGCTTCTGGGCGGCGTCCCCAACATTGTGGGCGCAACCAACTGCGCCACGCGGCTGCGCGTCGAAGTCGTGGACCCCTCCATCGTCGCGGACAATGCGACCTTTGTCGCAGCGGGTGCCAAAGGCCTCATCGTCACGGGCAAGACCGCCCAGGTGATCATCGGCATCTCCGTTCCCCGCGTTAAAGAGCATTTTGACCAGATCATGGGCCTCGAACCGGGTTTTGCATTCGCCGCCTCGCCTTCTCATGCCGCCGACGCCACCAAAAAGCATGGCAATGTCTGCTTCTTCGACATCGACGGTACGCTCGCCTGGCTAGATCCCAAACTTGCCCAAGAGCTCCCCGAGGGCGAGCGAGACCTCTCCCCCTATCCCAATGAGACGGTTGCACAGGCAATTCGCACGTTTGTCGCCAACGGCAACAAGGCCTTTATCTGCACGGGACGCACCCTCAGCTGCATCCATCCTAAGCTGCTTGAGCTGCCGTGGGCGGGCGTCGTGTGCCTCGCGGGCAGTTACGCCGAACTCGAGGGGCGCGTCGTGCGAAACGTTGCCATAAGCCCTGGCATGCTACAGCGCCTCGCCCCCTATCTCGAGCAATCGGGCGAGATCATTCGCTTTGAGGGCATCGATCGCGTCGTGCGCATGAGTGCAGATGCCCCCGAGACGTACGGATACGCGCGCACCGTGGGCGACGCCGTCACGCAACTTGAGCACTACAACGCCTATAAAATTCTTATGTCCACGCCACTTGCCAGCCGCATCGCCCAAGATGAAGAGCTTGGACCCCTGCTCTGCCTCAATGAGCTCGAA
>CAJMSO010000067.1 GCA_905216075.1 uncultured bacterium
ACGAGAGCACGCCGGAGCGCATCGAAACCGGTGAGTAGGGCATGGCCGAACGCAATTATCTGAGTATCGGCCAGGTCGTCAATCTACTTCGAGGCGCATACCCCGATCTTTCTAACTCAAAAATTAGATTTCTCGAAGATGAGGGGCTCATCACCCCTCATCGCACACCTAAGGGCTATCGTCAGTACTCCAAAGAGGACGTTGACCGCCTGGAGGTCATTCTGCACCTCCAGAAGACTCGCTACATGCCGCTCAATGTGATCAAGCAACGCCTGGAAAACGCCACGGACCTGTCTACGCTCGCCTACGAGGTGGGCCTGTTGTCCGATGTTCCGCTCAAGACGGAACCCAAGGAGACTAAGCAAAAGCTGCATCCCATCGAGACCATCCCCGATATGCTCGGCGTCGAGATCTCGTTTATCCGCTCCCTGGCCGAAAACGACCTCATTCGCATCATCAAGAGCCCGCAGAACCGCGAGCTTGTCGATGGCCGCGATTTCCCGATCATCCGTTACTGCTCCGAGCTTTCGCGTTTCCACATCGAGCCGCGCAACCTGCGCCAGTATGTATCGTCGGCAAACCGTGAGTCCTCGATGTTTGAGCAGGTGCTCGTGAGCATGCTCGGCATGGACACTTCCGATGACGAACGCGACGCCAAGCTCGAGCGTGCGTTTAAGAAGCTGCATGACCTTACCGAGGGCGTGCATACCGCACTGCTCAAAAACCGCGTATTTGAGTCACTCAACGCCGTGGTCGAGGACGCCGACATCGATGCCCTCGACGAGGAGATCGCACGCTCGGAATCCACCAAGGCCAAAAGCGATGAGGCAAGCGTTCCCGCGGTTGCCTCGAAGGACGAGTCGCTCGTGCATCCTTCCAAGGTCGTCGTCCCCTCGCATAGCCTGTCTGCTAACACGGCTAAATAACCGCCGCCCACCCGGCAATCCATGAAAGGTCACGTCATGTACGACTTCGAATCTCACATCGTCGACATCCCCGACTATCCCGAGCCCGGAGTCGTCTTTAAGGACATCACGCCGCTCTTTGGTAATCCCGAGGCGCTAAAGGCCATGGTAGATGCCCTGGCTGAGCATTTTGCCGGTATGGGTATCACCAAGGTCGTGGGTCCCGAGGCTCGCGGCTTTATGGTCGGCGTGCCCGTGGCTGTCGCCCTGGGTGCCGGCTTTGTGCCCGCTCGTAAACCGGGCAAGCTGCCACGCAAGACAGTGAGTCAGAGCTACGAGCTCGAATATGGCACCGACTCTATCGAGATCCATGCCGATGCCATTACCTCTAAAGATACCGTGTTGATTCTGGACGACTTGGTAGCGACGGGCGGAACCGTCGAGGCAACAGGTAAACTGGTGCGAGATATGGGCGCAAAGCTTGTGGGTTACGGTTGTATCCTTGAGCTTGCGTTTCTCAACCCGCGCGAGAAGCTCACGCCTTCCAACGAGGACGTTGAGCTCTTTAGCCTGGTAACGGTGGACTAGCCGCTACCCTTAGATACCGGAAAGGAAGCTACATGCGCACAGCAAACACGCACAAAAACATGGCACGCTGCGCTGCTACGGCAACCCTCGCTTGTGTTTTGGGCCTGGGCCTCGCGGCTCCCGCCTATGCCGATACCGCATCCGACCTTGCCGCTGCTCGTACAAAACTCGAGCAGATCGGCACGCAAACCCAGCAAATTCATGAAGAACTCTCCGCGCAGACGCAGGAGCTTGATCAGACCGCAGGCGAGATCACGCAAAAGCAGCAAGAGATTGCCGACGGCCAGGCAAAGCTTTCGAGCTACGTTGCCGGTGAGTACAAGACCGGCGGTCTGAGTCTCCTTCAGGTTCTGACGGGCGTCGACGATCTGGGCGACATGCTCAACCGTCTGTTCTATTACGGCAAGGTTTCCGACAAGCAGGCCCAGACCATTCAGGATGTCAAGGACCTTAAGCAGCAGCTCACTGATAAGCAGGCCGAGCAGGAGAAGAACGTCGCCGCGACGCAGAAGAAAGTCGACGAGCTCAACGCCCAGCAGGCAGAAGCCCAGAGCATCGTGAACTCCCTAGATTCTCAGCTGCAGGCCGAGCTTGCCGCCGAGGCTGAAGCCAATGCCGCGCTGCAGGCTGGCATAAATGCCAGCACTGCCGAAAAGGCCACGGTGAGCAAAGACACCGCCGGTACGACCGAGAACACCAACGATGGCGGCAATACGCCCGCGCCCACTCCTACGCCCGCTCCGGCCCCTACGCCGCAGCCCGCCCCGGCTCCGGCTCCGGCGCCGACGCCTTCCGCACCGAGCCAGTCTGTTGACGGCGGCTCCGTTGTTTCGCGTGCCTACAGCAAGCTGGGTTGCGCTTATTCCTGGGGAGGCATTGGACCGGACAGCTTTGACTGCTCCGGTTTTGTAAGCTACTGTCTCACGGGCCGCTACTGCCGTCTGGGCACCACCGGCACCTTCATGGGTTGGACCCGCGTGTCCGACCCGCAACCAGGCGATGTCGTGGTTAACTCCTACCATACTGGCATCTATATCGGAAATGGTCAGATGATCCATGCTTCCGACTACAAGACGGGCGTCATCATCAGCTCCGTCGCAGCCGGCATGAACAACAACTACATTTTCGTGCGCTACTAAGTCACTCTGTATAGCAAACGAATGTGAACCTCGTGGCCTTTGGGCTGCGGGGTTCATTTATTTGTGACCGTGCTCCATACATGATCCCAATGAGCTAGTTTTCAATACTAGATGCACGTTTCAAAGGTAAGCAAGATGGCTATAATAAATGAGAAACATCTAGAAAGGACCCTCTATGAGCTGGGCACTTATCTCCGATTCGAGCTGCAACCTCCGCGATTGGCAACCGACCGCGCCCCATACCACCTTTGCATTTGCACCCCTTAAAATTCGAGTGGGGGAGCGCGAGTTCATCGATGACCTCACGCTCGATGTTCACGAACTCAATTGCGCCGTGCAGGCGGAGTCGAGCGCTTCTTCGAGCGCCTGTCCGAGCGTAGGCGAGTGGACCGAACTCTTTAGGCTTGCCGACAAGACAATTTGCATGCCCATCTCCGAGGGCGTCTCGGGAAGCTACAATGCCGCCGCCACGGCACGCGATTTGGTTCTTGCCGAGGATCCGAACCGTCAGATTCATTTGGTCAATTCACGCGGAGCCGGCGGCAAAATGGACCTGATCTTCCTGCTGTTCGACCGCTATCTCGCAAGCAATCCAGACGTCTCTTTTGAGGAAGCCTGCAGCTATTTTGATGAGCTGGAACTGAACAGCAAGATCCTCTTTAGCCTGTGCAATTACGAAAATCTCGCCAAGGCCGGACGTATTCCCAAGGCAGCTGGGGTTATCGCCAATAAACTCAACATTCGAGTTTTAGGCACGGCAAGCGAGGCAGGGGAGATCAAGCTCATCGGTCACACCCGTGGCGAAAAGAAGATGCTTGGAAAGATTGTCGACACCATGGAGGCCGAGGGCTTTACCGGCGGCGAGGTCGTAATCGACCATGTCGAAAATGAGGCGGGCGCCCAGGCACTTGCCAGCCGCATTGTGGAGCATTGGCCCGGTTCCAAGACCATCATCATGCCCTGCAACGGACTGGATTCATACTATGCCGAGATGCACGGGCTCATTATCGGCTACGGCATGGGCGTTGCTTCGGGCCGATAAAATCCAACTAAACAAAAACACGGGCGGGACAAAGTGTCTGATGACTCTTTGTCCCGCCCGTCTTGTACGTCGGCTAGCTATTAAACCCGTTGAACTTTAGGTAGCTCATTAGATACGCCTTCGATACAAAAGACGATACCGCGCTGCGTACGAGCAGCGACTCGCGTGTGACCTGATGAGCCGTATCGGGTACAGGAACCTGCTCAATGGAAAAAGCCGCACGAATCGATGCCTCGAGCTGATCAATCACATAATCAAAGGCGGTCGGTGCATCGTAGCTCAGGCGCTGAATGTTAAAGAGCGCCTGAACCGCAGCGATGGGCAGCACCTGCTTAAAGATACAAATGGAGATGAGACGCGCAATCTGCTCGCGACCATATTGCTTTTTAACCGGAGCGGGAACAAGGCCGACCTTTACGTAGTTATTGATCATCGATGGCGTAATGACGGGCTGCTCCACACAAATCGAAAGCGGCTCCATCCACAGCTCGATGTACTCAATGACCTGGTCACGGTAGAGCGTTACATTCGGCAACTGGTTATAGCGCGGCAGACTGAGCGTATTGAGTTTGCGGACAATATCAGACTGGATAAATGCATCAGGTAGCACCGTTGGCTGAATATCCTCTGGGCTAATGCTAACCGACGTATCGGACATAGGAATGACATGTTTAGCGTGATTCATATGGTGCCTCCGTTCGTTTTCAATATTGTATTCTAGATTATCTAGTTTTGCATACCATAATGAACGGTATGATCGTCGGCTTTGGCTCGGGTCAGGTCGCAGGATAGCTGGCTCATTTTTTACACAACAAAACGTCCAGCGGCAACGTTGCCTCAAGCTCGTTACCGCTGGACGTTTAAGTAACATAACAACCTTACATAAGATATATTATCGTACTTATCCACGTAAGAAAGCGTATGCGCTGGTAGCCGCTATAGCTCCGTCCGAAACGGCGGTCACAACTTGGCGTAAACGCTTGGAACGGATATCGCCGGCGGCAAATAAGCCAGGCGTGCGGGTGGCCATCGATTCGGCGGTCACAATACCGCCGTCGGGCGCCAGATCTACCAGAAGCTCTACAAGCTCGGTATGGGGCTGCGTGCCAGCAAAGACAAAAATGCCAAACGAACCAGGATCAAAGGACTCGGAATAGGTTTCACCGGTGGCGTTGTCCTTAAATATGACAGTCGTGGGCATGGCCTCGCCCGATAGTTCCACAATACTAGTTTGGTACCTAACTGAAATATTATCTTTTGCGAGCACCTTTTGAACCACGCCATCGGGGGCACGGAACTGATCGCGGCGCAAGACGATGGTCACGCTACTGGCGATTTCTGACAAGAACAGGGCTTCCTCGCAGGCAGCATTACCGCCACCGATGACAAAAACCTGCTTGCCGCGAAAGAACATGCCATCGCACGTCGCGCAATACGAAACGCCACGACCGCGATACGTATCCTCGCCAACAAAACCAGCAGATCGCGGCGTGGCACCCATGCAAGCGATAACGCTCGAGGCCAGTGTATCGCCCGTATCGTGATGCACCGTAAACAGAGCTCTATCAGCATCGTAATCGATGCCCGTCACCATGCTCCATGCAACCTGCGCACCCAGACCCTCTGCATGTTGCTGAAAACGCTCGCCGAGCTCGGCGCCACTCAAGAGCGGAATGCCCGGATAATTCTCGACCTCATTGGTTGTGGCAATCTGTCCTCCCGACATACCTTGCTCAATCACGGTCGTCGTTAGGTTGGCGCGAGCCGCGTAAATGGCTGCAGCATAGCCCGCAGGCCCGCCGCCGATAATCGCAACATCGATCGGCTGATGAGTAGTCATGAATAGACCTCCTGTCGAAAGATTGGCGTTCTTTGCGCTCATACCCAAATTTATGCGAACGTGACACTCATGCACTACAATGATTCTCTGTGAAACAAAGATGAAGGGGAGATATCGATGGATCAGACGCAGACGAGCGATGACGCTCCCCTGCTCACGCACAGCACTCCCCAATCGGGACAAACCACGCTCTTGGCTCAGCAAAAACCTCTCGTGACTATCGTGCACGCCTCGGTCGGCTCGGGCCACAAGGCCGCCGCAAATGCGATTGCGCAGGCATTCGACCACATCCGCGGCACCAATGGCATCCCCGAGGATGTTGAGATTGAAGTGCTCGATATCCTTGATTTTGGACGCATAAAATTCGACGGCAACAAAACGGCCGCCTCGTTTACCGGCGCCACGCGCCCAATTTATGACTTGACCTGGCGTTATACCCTTACCGGACACCTGCTTTGGGGCGGTGGCACGGCATGGTCGCGCATCATGTTCCCCGCATTTAACGAATACGTTCGAACTCGCAGGCCCATTGCCGTGGTAGCCACACATATCACGGCAGCCAACGTCGCCGTCGGCGCGCGCGTCATTACGGGCATCGACTATCCCGTCATTTGCGTACCGACCGATTACGAGGTCGAGGGTTGGTGGCCCCATAAGGACACCGACCTATTCTGCGTAGCAAACGAGTTTATGGCCGAAACACTCCGACCCCGTAAGGTTCCCGAGACAAAGATCCGCATTACGGGCATCCCCATTCGCGCCGGGTTTGATACGGACTACAACCGAGAGGAAGAACTCGAGAAGTTCAATCTCCCAACAGACAAGCTCGTTGTGCTGGTGATGGCCGGCGCCAGTTTGCCTCAACCGTACGTTCGCTTTCGCGCGGAGATGGACCGCACCCTCCCCTTCCTGCGCAGCTTCGAGGACATGCACTTCGTCTTTTTGCCGGGCAGGGACGCCGAATATGCCACCCGTCTCAAAACACTCTTCGATGCCATGAAACTCGAGAACGTCACGGTTCTTGACTATGTCGATGACATGGCAGCGCTCATGCACGGCTGCGACCTGGCAATTCTCAAATCGGGCGGACTCACTGTTACCGAATGCCTGTGCGCACACCTACCAATGATTCTGCTGGGCAAGTCCTATGGCCAGGAAAAGGCCAACACCACCATGCTCACCGGCATGGGCGCCAGCATGCATGTCACCACCGCACGAGAGCTCATCGTGACACTGCGCCATCTCCACGATCATCCCGAATCGCTCAAGGCTCTGCTCATCAACGGCGAAGTGCTGCGCCGTCCACATGCAGCCGAGGATATCGCCATCGCAACCATGGAACTTGCAGGCAAGCCCCAAAAACGCAAACGAGCCTTCTGCCGCTTCTACTGGGGCGAAAAACCCGCACATATCCGCTAGCATTGGATTGTCCGCTTACCTGTGGGAGGCCCCTATATATCATCCCATGCTCAAACATTCTCGCTTCGCTTCGCTCGCTGCGAAACTGCGCGTGGGACGATATATAGAGGCCTCCCACAGGTAAGCTTCGTTAACGTACTAGCAGCTATAACAGATTCCCCTCCACTAGAACCTGCAAAGGCAAAACCGGAAATTATAAATACAGTTAGCCGACGCGATAAAGGGGCTATTCCTTTGTCGCGTCGGCTAACTAGAATCTAAAACACATTCCTAGTTAGGATTTGCAAGGATGTAATCCAGCTAATGGAGAGTCGGAACAACAAGCAAGTCGTAATTATATTGATGAGGCCTATCGCGCAAGTCGAAATGCATATTCAAGCATGTGGCCTCTCACCCGGGGCCCACACATATCGTCCCGCGCGCAGTTTCGCAGCGTAGCGAGAATGTTTGAGCACGGGATGATATGTGGGCGCTCAGCACCGGGGACGTTGGGACCTACTCTGTCTCGCCCGGTCGAGCGCCGCGGGCCAGGGCGTCCTGGTACTCCTTGACGGCCTTGAGCCTCTGCATGGGCTTCAGTCGCTCGAACATGGTGTTGCCGTGCAGGTGATCGATCTCGTGCTGTAGGCACACGCAGAACAGGTCGCCCGAGGCCTCATAGCGAATCAGGTTGGCATCCAAGTCGTATGCCTCGACGACGACATGGTCGGGGCGCTCGATCTCGCAGCTGATACCGGGAATGGACAGGCAGCCCTCGCTAAACGGCACCAGATGATCGCTCTGCTCAACAATCACGGGATTGATAAGCACGTACGGATCATAGTCGTTCTTGTCGCTGTAGTCGCAGTCGATGGTGACGAGCTGAATGAGCTCGCCGATCTGCGGAGCAGCCAGGCCGCAACCGCCGTTCTCGAACATCATCTTCTTCATCTTCTCGGCAAGTGCCTCGATCGCCGGGGTGATCTCCTCGATGACGGCGCACTCCTGACGCAAACGAGGGTCGGGCGACAGTACGATTCCGTTGGCTTCCATGGCCATCCTTTCGGGTTGCTACATCAAATCATAGGCGTCGACGTCAACGCTCACGCTCACGCCGCGCACGGAGCCCACCTCTTTGAGGCAGGCGTCGATATCATTAGAGACATGGTACCCTACCGGCGACTTCACAAGCAGGTGGAAGCGATAACGGTCCTTAGCTCTCTCGATTACACATGAAGCCGGGCCCAGCACCTGCGGCACCGCGCTGCCCGCCCGCAAAAAGTCGGGCGCAGCGGCATGCCAACGGCGCTTGAGGAGCTTTGCGATGCGCCCAATGTAATCCTGCGCATCATCCGCGTTCGCCGACCACACCAAAATGTTGACCAGGCGAACGAACGGCGGATACAGGGCGTCGCGGCGCTGGTCCAGGTCGTAGACGGTAAAGATCGAGCGGTCGTGCTCGGCGACGGCGCGAATGACCGGATCTTCGGGCAGGTAGGTCTGGATGATCACCTCACCGGGGCGATCGCCGCGGCCGGCGCGGCCCGCAACCTGCTCCAGCAAGTCGTAGGCGCGCTCTCCTGCGCGGAAGTCCGGCAGCTTGAGGGCGAAATCGGCATTGACCACGCCCACGAGCGTGACCTCGGGAAAGTCGAGGCCCTTGGCGATCATCTGGGTGCCCAGCAGCA
>CAJMSO010000068.1 GCA_905216075.1 uncultured bacterium
AGACCAGCGGGACCGGAACCCACCACGGCAACCGTGGGTGCACCCTCCCCTGCCGGCTCAAAGCGGTGCGGACCGCCGTTGGCCCACTCATGGTCGCTAATCGCGCGCTCGTTGTCATGGATCGTCGTGGGCTGGCCATCGACCGAGCCCAGGTTGCATGCGGCCTCGCACAGCGCCGGGCACACGCGGCTCGTGAACTCGGGCATGGGCGAGGTGAGTGACAGGCGCTCGGCAGCCTCGTCCCAGCGGCCGCGGTACACCAGCTCGTTCCACTCGGGAATCAGGTTGTGCAGCGGGCAGCCACTCGGGCGTGCCTTGCCAAAGCTCGCGCCCATCTGACAAAACGCCACACCGCACATCATGCAGCGACTCGCCTGGGCACGGCGCGCGTCGTCGTCGAGCTCCACGTACAGCGGATCGAAATCGCGGCTGCGCTCCTCCACGGGGCGCAGCTCATGGGTCACGCGATCGATATCAAGAAAAGCACCGGGCTTACCCATGGCACTTACGCCTCCTTCTTGGTCGAAGCAACAGAGCTGGCAGCCACGGACGCAGCACCCGCAGCACCGCCCGCAACATCGAAGCGAGCAACATCCGCGTCACTCGCGCGACCGGTCACAATGTCAAACGCCAGCTCCTCGGCCTGCGCATGCGTCTTGCCCACGGCCTCGGCGGCGGCGACAATCGCCAGCACGCGCTCGTACTCGGTTGGAATGACCTTCACAAAGTGCTTGCTCATCGTCTCAAAGCTGTAGAGCAGCTTAATACCGCGCGGGCTCTGCGTCGCGTCCACGTGCTCCTGGATGAGCTCGCGAATCTGCGCAAGCTCACCGGCCGTCGGGGCTTTAAGCTCAACGCTCTCGTGGTTCACACGGGCATCGAGCGTGCCGTACTGGTCAAAGACGTAAGCCACGCCGCCCGTCATGCCGGCGGCGAAGTTCTGCCCGACCTCGCCCAAGATGAGCGCCAGACCTCCCGTCATGTACTCACAGCCATGGTTGCCGCAGCCCTCGACCACCACGGTGGCACCGGAGTTGCGCACGGCAAAACGCTGGCCGGCAAGACCGTTAATGAAGCCGCGCCCGCTCGTGGCACCAAAGAACGCAACGTTGCCCACGATGATGTTCTCATCGAACTTGTAGGTCGCATGCGGGTTGGGGCGCACCGACACCTCGCCGCCCGAAAGGCCCTTGCCAAAGTAGTCGTTGGCGTCGCCGCACACGTTGAGCGTAATGCCGCGCGGCAGGAAGGCGCCAAAGCTCTGACCGGCCGAACCATCGCAATCGATGGTGATGGAGCCGGCGGGCAGGCCCTCGGGATGCGCCTTGGTCACCGCGTTGCCCAAGATGGTGCCCACGCAGCGGTTGACGTTGGCGATATCGCCGCGGAAGCGAATCGGACGCAGGTGCGCACGGGCATCGGCCGTATAGGGCACAAACAACGTGGAGTCGAGCGTCTTGTCGAGCTCGCTGTCCGCAGCCATCTGGGGCAGGAAGTGACGGCCGTCGGCACCCGGGATGTGGGCACCAAACTCACAGGTCGCGCTCGCCAGCACGGGCGACAGATCCAGCAGGTTAGCCTTGCGGTTGCCCGGGACCTCAATCTGGCGCAAGCACTCGGGATGGCCGACCATCTCGTCGACGGTGCGGAAGCCCAGGCTCGCCATGACCTCGCGCAGTTGCTCGGCAACAAAGAGCATAAAGTGCTCAACGTGCTCGGGCTTGCCGCGGAAGCCGCGACGCAGGCGGCAGTTTTGCGTAGCGATGCCGGCGGGGCAGGTATCCTGCTGGCAGTCGCGCTGCATGAGGCAGCCCATCGAGATGAGCGGCATGGTCGCAAAGCCAAACTCCTCGGCGCCCAGCAAGCAGGCGACGGCGACATCGGTGCCGTCCATGAGCTTGCCGTCGGCCTCGAGCACCACGCGCGAGCGCAGGCCGTTTTGCAGCAGCGTCTGCTGGGCCTCGGCAAGGCCAAGCTCCAGCGGCAGACCGGCGTGCCAAAGGGAATCGCGAGCAGCGGCACCCGAGCCGCCGTTGTGGCCGCTGATCAAGATCTTGTCGGCGGCACCCTTGGCCACACCGGTGGCGATGGTGCCGACACCGGCCTCGCTGACCAGCTTGACCGACACGCGCGCGCCGGGATTGGCGTTCTTAAGGTCAAAGATCAGCTCTGCCAGGTCCTCGATGGAGTAGATGTCGTGGTGCGGCGGAGGCGAGATCAGGCCGATGCCGGGCGTGGACTGACGGACCTCGGCAATCCAGGGGTAGACCTTCTTGCCGGGCAGGTGACCGCCCTCGCCGGGCTTGGCGCCCTGGGCCATCTTGATCTGAATCTCGAAGGCGCTGCACAGGTAGCGGCTCGTCACGCCAAAGCGCGCGCTTGCCACCTGCTTGATCGCGGAGTTCTTGGAGTCACCGTTAGCCAGCGGGGTCTCGCGGCGCGGGTCCTCGCCGCCCTCGCCGGAGTTGGAACGGCCATGCAGGCGGTTCATGGCGATGGCCATGCACTCGTGTGCTTCCTTGCTGATGGAGCCGTACGACATGGCGCCGGTGTTAAAGCGGCGAACGATGTTGAGCGCGGGCTCCACCTCGTCGAGCGAAACCGGCGTGCGGCCGCTGCCGTCAAAGTTGAGCAGGTCGCGCAGGCGCACGGCACGGCCGGTGCGGTGCAGGCGGGCGCTGTACTCCTTAAAGGTGTCGTAACTGTCCTCACGGCAGGCGGTCCGCAGCAAGTAGACAGTCTGCGGATCGATGAGGTGATCCTCGCCGCCGAGCGGGCGCCACTTGGTCAGACCCAGCGTGGGCAGCTGATCGGGAGCCGGGCTCTTAAGGATAGCGAGCGCGGCGTCGTAGCGCTCGTTTTGCTCGCGTTCGACGTCCTCGACACCCATACCGCCCACACGGCTCACCGTGCCGGCGAAGTACGCGTTGACGAACTCCGGCGTAAAGCCCACAGCCTCGAAGATCTGCGCCGAATGGTAGCTCTGCACCGTGGAGATGCCCATCTTGGACATGATGGAGACGATGCCCGCCGTCGCAGCCTTGTTGTAGTTGGCGATGCCCTGCTCGGCCGTCACGTCCAGGTCGCCGTGTGCCGCCAGATCGCAGATGCAGGCATGTGCGTTGTACGGATAGATGCCGCTCGCGGAGTAGCCCACCAGTGCCGCAAAGTCGTGCGGAGACACGGCATCGCCGCACTCCACCACGATATCGGCAAAGGTGCGCACGCCGGCACGGATCAGGTGGTTGTGCACGCAGCCCACGGCGAGCAGCGACGGCACGGGCACCTCGCCCGCAGCGGCACGGTCGCTCAGCACCACGATGTTCACGCCATCGCGAACCGCAGCCTCGACGTCTTCGGCAAGCTGCTTGAGCGCAGCCTGCAGCGCGCCCTCACCCGCGTCGCGGCGGTACACGGCACGGAACCGGCGGGTCTTAAAGCCCACGCGGTCGATGGCGCAGATACGCTCGAACTCCTCCTCGCTCAGCAGCGGACGCTCCAGGCGCACCAGCTGGCAGGCCGTACGGGAGTCCTCGAGCAGGTTACCGTGGTTGCCCAGGTAGAGCGTGGTCGAAGTGACCATATGCTCGCGCAGGGCGTCAATCGGCGGGTTCGTGACCTGGGCGAACAGCTGATAGAAGTAGTCAAAGAACGAACGCGTCTTCTTGGACAGGCAGGCCAGCGGCGCATCGATACCCATCGAGGCGAGCGGCGCCTTGCCCTGCTGGGCCATGGGACGCACGACCTCGTCAACATCATCCCAGTGGTAGCCGAGCTTGGCCATACGCACGGCGGCGGGCACCTCGGCGTCCTCGGCGGACGTTGCCGAAACGGGCTCATCGAGCGCGTCGACGGTCAGTGTCTCCTCGGCAATCCAATCACGGTAGGGCTTTTCCTTGGCGTAACGGGCGCGCAGCTCGTCATTGTAGATCACGCGGCCGCGGGCAAAATCAACCTCGAGCATCTGACCCGGTCCCAGGCAACCGCTCGTCAGAATGTTCTCGGGGCTCACCTCGATGGTGCCCACCTCGCTCGCCAGCATAAAGCGACCGTCGCGCGTCACATAGTAGCGGGCGGGGCGCAGGCCGTTGCGGTCGAGGGCGGCACCCAGCGTGCGACCGTCGGTAAAGGCGATGGCGGCCGGGCCGTCCCAGGGCTCCATGAGCATGGACTGGTAGGCGTCGTAGGCGCGGCGCTCCTCGCTCAGACTATCGTTGTGGTCCCACGGCTCAGGCAGCAGCATGGACGCAGCGCGCGTAAGCGGACGGCCGTTCATGACCAAGAACTCGAGCACGTTGTCCAGAATCGCGGAGTCGGAGCCCTCGCGGTTGATGATGGGCATCACGCGCTCAAGATCGTGCTGCAACACGGGACTGTACAGGTTGGGTTCGCGGGCGCGAATCCAGTTGACATTGCCCTTGAGGGTGTTGATCTCGCCGTTGTGGATGATAAAGCGGTTGGGGTGCGCACGCTCCCAACTGGGCGTGGTGTTGGTGGAGTAGCGCGAGTGTACGAGCGCCACGGCCGTTTTGACGGCGGCGTCGTTGAGATCGATGAAGAAGCGGCGCATCTGCGTGGCGACCAGCATGCCCTTGTACACGATGGTGCGCGAGCTCATGGAGCACACGTAGAAGATCTTGTCGCGCAGGGCGAACTCAGCGTCGGCCTTCTTTTCGATGGTGCGGCGGCACACGTACAGGCGACGCTCAAAGGCATCGCCGGCGGGCGTGTCGTCCGGACGTCCCAGGAAGGCCTGCAGGATAGTGGGCATGCAGGCACGCGCCGTCTCACCCAGGTCGTGCGGATCGACCGGCACCTCACGCCAAAAGAGCAGCGGCACGCCGGCCTCGGCGCAGCCCTCCTCAAACACGCGACGGGCATCCTCTACGCCCTTGTCGTCCTGCGGGAAGAACAGCATGGCCACGCCATAGTCGCCCTCTGCCGGCAGAATCTGGCCGCACTTTTGGGCCTCTTTACGGAAAAAGTGATGCGGAACCTGGAACAGGATTCCGGCGCCGTCGCCGGTGTTCTTCTCGAGTCCGGTGCCGCCGCGGTGCTCCAAGTTGACCAGAATGGACAGTGCGTCGTCCAGAATCTGGTGATGGCGCTCGCCGTTGATATCGGCAAGCGCGCCGATGCCGCATGCATCGTGGTCGAATTCGGGGCGATAAAGGCCCTGCTGTTGAGCGGAATCTGCCTGCATCGCGATCCTCCCCTAGATATTTAGACAGTCAGTTGAATAGGCATAGTAGGAGCATCGGGGCATCGTTGTGTTTCCCGCCCGTTTCGAAACAATCGCGTAACGCACGCCGGCCATCAACGTCTTGCTATCAAACGTGTACGTCAGCCTCCAAACATGTCGAAATTTGACATCTTTGGAGGCTGACGTACACGTTTTAGTGCAGGGACAGCCGGCACATATGCATCCAACCCCTTTGAATTATTCTGGAAACGAGGGCCACGCAGACTTTTGCATGATGCGCCTGGACACCGCCGACCTCAAGGGCGGCAACAAGGCACCCAAGTTCGACCTGTAAGCTCACCGCTTCAAACATCTCAATCTGTAACAGGAGGAACCGATTTTGGCGCCTAGATGTTACAGATTGAGATTTTCTGCGGGACGGTTTTGGTTTGTCTCGATCTGTAACACGAAGGGCCGGTTTTGGCGGCAAACTGTTACAGATCGAGACATTCCATAGGACCATTTCTTCCTGTCTCGATCTGTAACACCTAGGCCCAATTTCCATCCCTAGTTGTTACAGATCGAGACATTTCGGCAGCCCCCTTTCACCATCCCATTCAAATACAACAATTTTGTTAGTCTTGGTTAACTCTTTGGCCTAAAACGGGTATCCTTTGCGGCGTCAAGCAAACGGCACGCACACCGTGCCAGATCAAGGAGACCCCTATGGCACACCAGACAGACCAACAGACAATGCAACTTGTCCTTATCCGTCACGGAGAGTCCGAGTGGAACAAGCTCAACCTGTTCACCGGCTGGACCGATGTCGAGCTCACCGACACGGGCCGCGAAGAGGCGGCGGCAGGCGGCCGCGCCCTCAAAGAAGCCGGTTTCGACTTTGACGTCTGCTACACTTCGCGTCTCAAGCGCGCGATCCACACCCTCGACATCGTGCTCGGCCAGATGGATCGCGAGTGGCTGCCCGTCATCAAATCCTGGAAGCTCAACGAGCGCCACTATGGCGCGTTGCAGGGTCTCAACAAGGCCGATGCCGCGGCGGAGCACGGCGACGAGCAGGTGCTCATCTGGCGCCGTTCCTTCGATGTCTGCCCGCCGGCGCTCGAGCCGGGCGACAGTCGCGACCCCCACACCCAGGAGCAATACCGCGACGTCGCGCCCGATCAGCTGCCCTATACCGAGTGCCTCAAGGACACGATAGCCCGCGCCTGGCCTTATTTCGAAGACGAGATTCGCCCCCAGATGCTCGCCGGCAAGCGCGTACTCATCGCCGCGCACGGCAACTCCCTGCGCTCACTCGTCATGAAGCTCGAGCACCTCACGCCCGAGGAGATCCTCAAGGTCAACATCCCCACCGGAGTGCCGCTCGTCTACACCTTCGATACCGATTTCAATGTCCTCGACAAGCGCTACATCGGCGATCCGGCGACCATCGCCGCCAAGATCGACGCCGTGGCCAATCAGGGCAAAGCGCACAAGTAGCCCCAACCCAAATCCGACGCGTGGCGCCGCACGACCCAGATGCGACGTCATGCCGCCCATACGCAGGAGCGCACCATGCTCAACCATCTCAAACAACACTTTGGCTCCCGACGCACCGGTGGTCACGGAGGCCTAGACATTGCGCGGCATATCGGCCCCGGGCTGCTCGTGACCGTCGGCTTTATCGACCCGGGCAACTGGGCCTCCAATATGGCCGCGGGCTCGCAGTTTGGCTACGCGCTGCTGTGGATCGTCACGCTGTCCACGATCATGCTCATCGTGCTGCAGCACAACGCGGCGCACTTGGGCATCGCCACGGGCGCCTGCCTTGCCGAGGCCACGACCCGCTTTCTCCCCCGCTTCGTTGGGCGCACGGTGCTCGCCAGTGCCTACCTCGCGACCATCGCCACCGCCATGGCCGAGATCCTGGGCGGCGCGATTGCGCTCCAGATGCTCTTTGGACTGCCCGTGCGCGCCGGCTGCGTCATCGTGGCCGCGGCATCGATGGCGATGCTCATGACGAGCTCCTACAAGCGTGCCGAGCGCTGGATTATCGCCTTCGTAGGCGTGGTAGGACTCTCGTTTTTGGCCGAGCTCGCGCTGGTCAAGGTCGACTGGCCGCAAGCCGCCATAAGCTGGATCACGCCCAGTATGCCCACTGGCTCGGCCGCGATTATCGTTAGTGTCCTGGGTGCGGTCGTTATGCCCCATAACCTCTTTCTACACTCCGAGGTCATCCAATCCATGCACTTCGAAGGCCAAGGCGAGCAAGTTATCGAAGAACGTCTGCGCTACGAGCTCTTCGACACGTTCTTTTCGATGGCCGTGGGCTGGGCAATCAACTCGGCCATGGTCGTCCTGGCCGCAACGACCTTCTTTGCGCACGGCATGGTCGTAGACGACCTCGCCGTCGCAGCGGCCACGCTCTCCCCCATCTTGGGCCCGGCAAGCTCGACCATCTTTGCGGTGGCGCTGCTGTTTGCGGGCATATCGAGTAGTGTGACGGTGGGCATGGCGGCAGGCACCATCACCGCGGGCATGTTCGACGAGGAATACGACATCCACGACCGACATTCCTCGATCGGGGTGGCGGCCTGTTTCGTCGGCGCAGTGACGGCGTGCCTGGTCGTCCCAAATCCTTTTGAAGGTCTCATCTGGAGTCAGGCATTGTTGTCGCTTCAGTTGCCGATTACGGTCTTTGTGCTCATACGACTCACCAGTTCGCCCCGCGTTATGGGCAAATACGCCAACTCGCGCCCGCTCAACGCGCTGCTCGTAGGGATCGGCGTCATCGTGACGATTCTCGACATCGTGCTGCTAACGGGAATGTAATTGAGATGGCGTGACTGTCCAGATATAACGTCTTAATCTGTAACACGTGAGACCGTTTTAAACCGTCAGATAAATCAAAAGGGTCCCGGCCGAGAATTCGACCAGGGCCCTTGGACAGAGCTATGTTCGGCTTTCGCCGTGTGCCGACGAGCTACTCCTCGACGAGCTCAAACTGATCGGGACCGACGCCGCATACCGGGCACACGTAGTCCTCGGGCAGCTCGGGCGTATCGACCTCAACCTCGTAACCGCAAACGACGCACACGAACTTATACGTCTTCTTCTCCTCAGCCATGATGTTCTCCTCTCGAACGCGACTGGTGATGTACTTCATTTATCAGTATAGATTCTCAATAATATAATGCAAGTATTTTTAAAACATTTCTAGCCTTGATACGATGACGCCTTCGGAGGCGTCTTGCCCTTCAGGACCTTATGGTAGTAATCGTAGGTGAGCGGCGTCTCGTCGCTCAGGCGCTCGGCATCCTCGACCTCGCCGACAAACAGTAGATGCGTGCCCACATCCACAGTGTCGATCAAACGGCAGCTAAACAGGGCCGCCG
>CAJMSO010000069.1 GCA_905216075.1 uncultured bacterium
CGAGCAAACCACTCACGCGCTCGGAGTCGTGCTGGTTCATCTGGCAGCCGAATGTGCGAATAAAGTAGGTTTTACCGGCAAGAATATCGCGTACGGAACGCTGGTCCATGAGCTTACATCCTAACGATGGTATCGACGGGGCGCATAGGTGCTACAAGCGTGCGGACGGCTCGCTTACGCAACAGGCTTAACGTCGTCCATGACGACGTTATCCATAGCAGCCCGATTAATCTGGTGAACGTAGATAGAAAGACGAATTGCCGTCCGCGACTCTCCGTTAATGAGAATGTCGGAGAACACCGGCGCGCAGGAGACATCAAAACCGGTCGGAATCAGAAAGCCGCGCGCAATGGCAACGGCCTTGATGGCCTGGTTGACGGCACCGGCGCCGACGCACTGAATGTTGACGGGAACGCCATCTTTGACCATGCCGGCAATGGCGCCGGCAACGGACGCGGGCGATGATTTGCTTGATACCTTCAGGCAATCCATGAAGAAACTCCTGCGTTTTAAAGTACGTTTTAACTGCAATAACTGTATCGTACCGAGCGGACTCGGTAAAGATTTTATTCCTCTTTGGCAAGATCGAACGTCACCGTGATGCGATCACGCGAAACGCGAATCTTAGGGTCGCCGCACAGATTGAGGTAATACCGGGCAGCGAGGTCGTTAAAGTCACGCTCAACCGCACGCGAAAACTGTGCCATATCATCCTTGGCGATACGAAGGCCTCGACGGTCCTTGGCAAGATCGACGGGAGCCGACGCATGAGAGGTGGAATCGCGCTCGCGCAGCAGACGTGTAGTCACACCGCGAACGGGCTTAATCTGTCCCGACAGAATACGGTGGGCAGTGCGCTCGGACATCTCAAGGCCCAGACCGGAGCAGATCCGGATAAAGTCCTCGGCATCCGAGGCAAGGCCCAAGCGATCGATAACTGGAAGCTCGCACTCGTCGTCGATAAAGAGCAGGCGCGACGTATCGAGTCGGCTCGAAGCCTGAGCGTACAGGGTCGCAGCGATCTCGGACGGAGAGCCCAGATACACATCGCAACCACGCAGCTCCTCAAGGGCAAACTCGCAGGCTGCGCGAATGATGTTGTGAGGGCCACGAGCGCATACATAGCGGCCGTCTTCATCTTTAACCGCCTGAGGCCAGCTCGACTGGTCGGCTCGCTCACCCAAACGATCGGTGGCAACGCACACCTTAAACGCAGAACCCAAATCGACGCCCGATGTAACAACGCGTGCCTCATCCGTGTTCTGCTTGATAGAGAACAGCGCCATACCACGACCGTGAACACCCCAGCGGTCCATTTTCATGCTCTCGAGCTTGGAGGTAACACGGGCATCGAAGATACGCTCCTGCATATCCTGTGGCACACCCGAACCGTTATCCAGGAAGAGGAGGGTGCGAACACCCTCCTCCTTGGTTGTGGCGAGATAGACCTTATCGGCTCCGGCATCACGAGCATTGCGCAGCATCTCGATGACAATGTCCTCTACATGCTGAATGTCGTGCTTGGCCTGACGGCGCTCGGCCTCCGAAACGCGGAGGCGGACATACCCCTCGCCAAGGTTTTCCTCGACGCGAAGGTTGCCCTCCCCCGACATCGACGCGATAAATGAGATGAGCTCGTTCGCGTCGTTCATGTTATTTAGCGATATCGACGGCACGGCTCTCGCGAATCACGACAACGCGCACCTGACCGGGATACTCCATCTCTTCCTCGATCTGGTGGGCGATATCGTGCGCAAGCACCGTAGACTGGGCATCGGAGATCTTGTCCGGCTGGACCATGACATGAACCTCGCGACCGGCCTGCATGGCATAGGTACGCTCGACGCCGTCGTGAGAATTGGCAATCTCCTCGAGCTTCTCAAGGCGCTTGATGTAGTTCTCGGCCGACTCACGGCGGGCGCCGGGACGAGAAGCGGAGACGGCATCGGCAGCCTGGACCAGAACGTCGAGCACCGTGTTGGGATCGACATCGGCATGATGGGCCTCGATCGCGTGGACGATAACGGGCTTCTCGCCATAACGGCGGGCGAGCTCGGCACCAATCACAGCATGCGGACCCTCAACGTCATGGTCGATGGCCTTGCCCAGGTCGTGCAGAAGACCGGCGCGCTTAGCGGTCACAACATCCAGACCAAGCTCGGAGGCCATAACGCCGCACAGGTCGGAGACCTCAAGCGAGTGCTGCAGAACGTTCTGACCAAATGAAGTGCGGTAGCGCAATGCACCCAGGGTCTTGACGATCTCGGGATGCAGGTCGTGGATACCGGTATCGAAGGCGGCCTGCTCGCCGGCCTCGCGCACACGCTGCTGAACCAAATCGGCGGCCTTGTGATACATCTCCTCGATGCGGGCGGGGTGAATACGACCGTCGGCAATGAGGTTCTCAAGTGCCACGCGGGCGGTCTCACGACGGACCGGATCGAAGCTCGAGAGTACAACGGTCTCGGGAGTGTCATCAATCACGAGGTTGACGCCGGACACCTGCTCAAAGGTGCGGATGTTGCGACCCTCGCGACCGATGATGCGACCCTTGAGGTCATCGGAGGGAATATGAACGGAAGTGACGGTGACCTCGGCGGTATGGTCGGCGGCGCAACGCTGAATCGCCAGGGAGAGTATCTCCTGGGCGGTCTTGTGGCACTCGGCGCGGACCTGCTGCTCGGACTCACGGATGATGGTAGCCGCCTCGTGGGTAACCTCGCCGCGGACCTTGTCGAGCAGCTCCTTGTGAGCGTCCTCGCGCGTAAGGTCGGCAATACGCTCGAGCTCGGAAGTCTGCTTGGCGCAGAGCTCCTCAAGCTCGCGAGAGCGCTTCTCGACCTGACCGGCCTGGCTGGACAGCTGATGCTCGCGCTTATCGAGGGCATCGTTGCGGCGATCGAGCGATTCCTCGCGCTGCATCACGCGGTTTTCGAGCGTGCGAATCTCGCTCTTACGCTGCTTGTCCTCGGCCTCGGCGGCCTGCTTGTTCTTGATGATCTCTTCCTTGGCCTCGAGCAGAGCCTCTTTTTTGAGGGTCTCGGCCTGACGCTTAGCATCACCGATCAGGGACTCTGCCTGCGCGTGTGCCGACTGAATCTTTTCGTCGGCCTCGTGAAGACTACCCTGCTTGGCGGTGCGCATGTAGGCAATGGCGGCGATGGCACCCAAAACGAGGCCAACGAGCGCTGCAATGATAGGCATGCTCACTCCTTTTTATGGATTCGTTACACAGCAAAGCGAACCGTCCTTACGAACGGCTCGCGACATTTGAGTAATATGGGCGCAGCTTATGCGGGTCGGATACAGATAAACATATAAACAAACTCATCACAGATGAGCACATATCACAAAGCAAATGACAGTATTTATCCTACGTTGAACCGCAACAACTGTCAAATAAACGCACCCGGCACGGCGCCAATCGAGCGGTGAACGGCAGGGGCGTAACGGATGCACGCTTACACGGTGCATTCCTCGCTTAAGGCATCAAGGCGCGCCTTAACGGCATCGGCGGCGATGTGATACGAGAATCCTTTACCCATCAAAAATCTGACGAGCTTTTCGAATGCACGTACTTCGGGAACGCGACGTTTAGCGAGCAAGGCCGAAGCGCGGGCCAAGTCATCATCCGCGGCAAAATACGCCTCGGGATACCCGGGGATATCGTCAAGCACAACATGACGGCGTTTGAGCTCAACCTCGATCTTGCGCTGTCCCCAGCCGCGACGCTTACGCTCTTCGATAAAGTACGAGCAAAAGCGGTTCTCATCCAAAAAACGATACTCGGTCGCTCGAGCAACGGCAAAATCGATCGCAGGCTGTCGAAAGCCATAGCGCGCCAACTTATCGCGTACCTCGCCCGTGGCATGATCGCGGCGCGAAAGCATCTCGGTCACCATGGTGAGCGCACACTTACGTTCGATAAGCTGCACTGCCTCGCGAAAGTCATCCCAATCACAGGGAAGGTCGGGGCGGTTTTTAACGTACAGGCGCGCCACGCGCACGGGAATCCAAATGGAACGTTCAAAACCGCCCTCGAGATCGCAATCGATATGCGCGCAGGGCTTTTTAGACGCATAGCCGCTCGAGAACGAGGAGGCCGCTTTCTTATCGGGAAAGACGACCGTGGCCTCGGTCACCATATATGACATGTCGGCATCCGCTACTCGTCGTCATCGTCGAGCATCGCGGAGCCATCGATGGCGTACAGCTCGTCAAACTCCTCGGGGGCGGGCTGATCGGTCAACTCAACCTCGGAGGGGGCATCATCGTCATACTCAAGACCGCAGGCAAGGCGAACCTTGTGCTCGATCTCGTCGGCGCAATCGGGGTGCTCGCGCAGGAACGTCTTGGCGGCCTCGCGACCGTTGCCGAGCTTATCCTCGCCATAGGCAAACCAGGACCCCATCTTTTTGCAGATGCCGCATTCGACGGCCATATCCAGAATCGAGCCCTCTTTGGAGATGCCGGTGCCATACATGATGTCAAACTCGGCCGAGCGGAACGGAGCGGCCACCTTGTTCTTAACGACCTTGGCGCGCACGCGATTGCCGATAACCTCGTCCTTGAGCTTGATGGTATCGATTTTGCGAATATCGATTCGCACGGAAGAGAAGAACTTGAGCGCACGGCCGCCCGTTGTGGTCTCGGGGTTACCGAACATGACGCCGATCTTCTCGCGCAGTTGGTTAATGAAGATGCAGGTCGTGTTGGACTTGGCAAGCGAGCCGGCAAGCTTGCGGAGCGCCTGGCTCATCAAGCGAGCCTGCAGACCCACCGTCGTGTCACCAATCTCGCCCTCGATCTCGGCACGCGGAGTCAAGGCGGCAACAGAGTCGACGACGATGGCGTCGATGGCACCGGAGCGCACAAGCATATCGACGATCTCGAGCGCCTGCTCGCCCGTATCGGGCTGGGAAATCAAGACCTCATCGATATCAACACCGATGCGCGCGGCATAGGTGGGATCAAGCGCGTGCTCGGCATCGATAAATGCAACAACACCGCCCATGGCCTGCGCCTCTGCAAGGATCTCGAGCGAAAGCGTCGTCTTACCGGAGGACTCGGGGCCATAAATCTCGACGATACGGCCGCGCGGCACGCCGCCGATACCCAAGGCGGCATCGAGCGCCAGAGAGCCCGTCGGAATAGCCTCGACCTCGAGCTCGGGACCGCCGTCGCCATACCTCATAATAGAGCCCTGGCCGAACTTCTTCTCGATCTCGGCCTTGGTGGTGGCGATCATCTCGTCGCGCTCTTTACCCGTCGTGCGTGCATGAACGGTACGTACGGGACCTGAATTCTTGGCCATGAATAGCCCTCCTCTTAACAACCTGAAACGATAATAAACGAACGGCTGTTCGTGGTCAACCGTTCAGATTCATCATATGCACCCGTACATTCCAAAACCCGACCAAACGCCGACCAATCACCGACCAAACGCTTGACCACGCCAACCACAAATAGAGGTGCTCAAATAAATTTAGGCCTTATACCAGCGCAAACACTAATACCGTCAAAGGTCCCTATCTCCACAATTAAGGGGCCCTAAGGCCCCTTAAACCACGTCTATTCCATAGAATTGAGCACGCGGACAATGCGCTCCAAAGCCTCCGCGACCGCATAGGCCCGAACGCACGACCGATCGCCCTCATAATGACAGCGCGCAGAGTCGACAACCGGCGCTCCCCCATCGGCCGGGCGATACGCCCAGCCAATATAGAACGTGCCGGCGGGGTCTTGCTCGGTGCCGCCGCCGGGCCCAGCGTAGCCCGTTGCACTCACGGCTATGTCGCTCTGATAGAGATCCAGCGAGCCCGCGGCCATCTCACGCGCCGTCTGGTGCGACACGGCGCTAAACCGATCGAGCGTTTCCTGCTCGACGCCGAGCACGCGATGTTTGACCTCATCGCAGTAGGTCACCGCACCGCCCCGAAGCACCGCCGAGGCACCCGGGATATCGGCAATCGTCGAGGCGATCATGCCCGCCGTCAACGACTCCGCCGTCGACACCGTCACACCACGGGCACTCGCGCGCTCGACAATATCGCGCGCCAGCTCCTCATTGTTTGCGGCGATCTGCAAATAAGACTCCGTCATATCCACCAGGACCTAGACCGAAAATACGATCTTGCGGCAGTTCCAGAAGTACTGGGCGCCCGAGATAACGGTCAGGACAACGGCAACAGCGTACAGGAAGCGTGAGACGCCATAGACACCGAGCAACAGCTCCGCAGGCCCCAACTGGAGGCCGGTCATAGCAAAGACGCACAGGTAACCACAGATGGAGACCATCGTGGTTGCCGTCTTGTACTTGCCGAGCTTATCGGCGGCAACAACCACACCGGCAGCACTCGCGACCATGCGAAGGGCGCTCACCAACAGCTCACGGAACAGGATGATGAACACGGACCACACGGTCACCGCGCCAAAATCCAAGAACAGCAGCAGGGCCGAGAACACCAGCAGCTTGTCGGCGATAGGGTCCAAGAACTTACCGAAATCGGTGATCTCGTTGCGCGAGCGCGCCAGATAGCCGTCGACCTTATCGGTGCACGACAGGATCACGTACAAAATGAAGGCGGCGGCTGCGAGCGGGCCGTCGAAGGTGCTCCAGTCCGTACCGGCAACGCTCGCGTGAGACAGGGCCGAAACGATCATGAACACCGGGATAAAGACGATGCGAACGCACGTCACGATGTTGGCGGGCGTCCAAACACTCGTCAGTTCCTTATTGCTCTCGTTAGCCACGACGCTCTCCTACTCCACAACATGACCGATAAGCTCATAGCAGAAGCTATCGGTAAACTCGACAGTCAGAATATCGCCCACGGACGCCTCGCTGGCGTCCAGATGCACCGCGCCATCGGAATCGGGCGCCTGGAACCAGGCGTGACCGATCAGCTCGGCGCCGTCCTCGGTCTCCTCGATGCCATCGACGATCACCTGGGCGCGCTCGCCCACATGAGCCGCCGTGGCGGCAAAACCGAGCGACTCAGCCAGGTCCATGGCCTCCTGGGCGCGCTCGAGCTTAACCTCCTCATCGACCTGTCCGTCCATCTTGGCGGCCAGGCTGCCCTCCTCACGCGAGTAGGCAAAGACGCTCGTGTAGTCAAAGCCGACGGTGTCCATAAAGTCGATAAGATCGCGGAACTCGTCGTCGGTCTCGGTCGGGAAGCCGACCATGGCCGTAGAGCGAATCACGATGCCGGGGATGCGCTCGCGAAGGTCGCGGAACAAATCCTCGAGCTCCTGGCGCGAGCCGGAGCGACGCATGGCCTTGAGGATGCGCGCGTCGCAGTGCTGCACGGGAATATCGATATAGGGAAGCACCTCGGGCGTATCGCGAATGGTCTCGATAAGCTCGTCGGTCATGCCCTCGGGCTGCAGATAGAGCACGCGGACCCAGACGTTGTGCGGTCGCACGGCCTCGGCGACGGCGCGCAGCAGCTGCGCCAGATTGCGCGGCGAGCCCTTGGCGACGTCCTCGTCGGCAAAGTCGGTGCCCCAAATGCCCGTGTCCTGACCGATCAGCACGATCTCGCGAACACCGCCGGCAACCAGGTCGCGCACCTCGGAGATAATGCTCTCGGCATTGCGCGAATGATAGCGACCACGAATGTAGGGGATCATGCAGAAGCTGCAGAAGCGATTGCAGCCATCGGAAATCTTAACGTAGGCGACAGCGCCCTCGACAGTGCGCTTGACCTGCGGAATATAGGCAGCGACCTCACGTTCGAAACCCAGCACGCCATCGATGACCGCCACGATGCCGTCCTCCTCGTCGGCCTTCACAAAGGCAGCGACCTCAGGCAGCTCGTCAGGCAGGTCATCGCCATAGCGCGACGGCACACAGCCGCACATGACGATGGGGCAGGCGCGAACGCCGTCCTGAACCTCATTGGCGAGCTCGAGCGTGGTCTCGATGCTCTCGGACGTTGCGGAGGCGAGGAACGAGCATGTATTGACGATGGCGATATCGGCATCCTGCGGGTCGAATGCCTCCTCGTAGCCCGCAGCGGTCAAAAGAGAACGCATGCGGTCGGTGTCAACCTCGTTCTTAGCGCACCCGAGGGTGATGTAGAGCACGGAGCCCAAAGGTGTATCCATGTTGGAGAGCGGTCCTTTCGAATATTATTAGCGGTAGTTGGTGAACTGCAGCGGCTGGCCGTAGTCTTGGTCGCGCAGGAACTGGATCACCGTCTGAAGCGCATCCTTAGAGGCCGAGGTAACGCGCAGTTTATCGGCCTCGATGGTCACCTTGACCTTGAGCTTTTGATCCTTGATGTCCTTATTGATCTTCTTGGCGGTCGCCTGGTCAATGCCCTCGACGATATGGCCGAGCACGCGCACGGTACCGCCCGAAGCCGCCTGCGGCGCGTCCCAAGAGACAGCCTTAAGATCGATGCCGCGCTTGATGAGCTTAGAGCTCAGCACGTCAATGATCTGCTTGGAGACAAAATCGGCCGGGGCATTGATCGTAAAGAGCTTGTCGCCCTTCGAAAGCTCGATGGTGGCGCCGGAGTCCTT
>CAJMSO010000070.1 GCA_905216075.1 uncultured bacterium
GGCCGCTGCCCCATTCAGGGCTGCAAGTCCGAGAAAGCCTACGCTGACGAGTGCGACCTGGGTCACCAGTTTGAGCCCGAGGAGCTCATCGCTCCCAAGAGCCAGCTCACCGGCGAGGTGCCCGAGCTGCGCCCGGTCGACAACCTCTATTTTGACCTGCCGGCCTACCTCGACTTTATGAAGACCTACACCGCCAAGCTCGCCCAGAACCCGCAGGTTCGCTCCGTGGTCTCCAAGACCATGGAGGAGTGGCTGCTGCCGGCCCAGCTCTATATTCAGAACAAGTTCCGCGAGGCTTTCGACGCCGTCGAGGACCAGCTGCCCGAGCACACCGTGCTGGAGCCCGAGGGCAACAAGAGCAGCTTTACCGTCACCTTCCCCAGCTGGAAGGAACGCGACGACGCCCACGCGGTGCTCGCCAACGGCGGCGTGCGCTTCCGCAGCGGCAAGGCGCTCGTGCCCTTCCGCATCACCGGCAACATCGACTGGGGCGTTCCGGTGCCCGAGGTCGACGGCGTGAACGACGTCACCTGCTGGTGCTGGCCCGAGAGCCTGTGGGCGCCCATCAGCTATACGCGTACCGTGCTCGCACGCGATGCCAAGGCCGCCGGCGTGACCGAGGGCGTCGCCGCCCAGGATGCCGCCCTCATGGGCGAGCCCGCCGCCGATTCCACGCAGGTACCCGCACCCACCTACCAGCACAGCTCGCTCGACTGGCGCGACTGGTGGTGCTCTGACGACGCTCAGATCTACCAGTTCATCGGTCAGGACAACATCTATTTCTACTGCATCGCGCAGACCGCCATGTGGGAGGCCCTGGGCTGGGACCTCACGCAGAGCACCGTCAGCGCCTGCTACCACCTGCTCTACATGGGCAAAAAGGCCAGCTCGTCCTCGCAGACGCCTCCCCCGCCGGCAGACGACCTGCTCAACCACTACACCTGCGAGCAGATGCGCGCGCATTGGCTGTCGCTCGGCCTGTCCGAGAAGCCGGTGAGCTTTAGCCCCAAGGCATACGACACCCGCGTGACCGGCAAGGACAAGGACGGCAACGAGGTGCGCGCCTGCGACGACAAGCGCGTCATCGATCCGGCCCTTAAGGAGAGCGCGCTTTTGACCGGCGTCTTCAACCGCCTGGCCCGCAGCTGCTTCTACGGCGTCGCCGTCAAGGAGGGCGACGAGAGCCCCTATCGCAACGGCTGCATTCCGGCCGGCGCCGCCTCTGCTGCCGTGGTCGAGGCTGCCGAGCAGGCCGCCCTTGCCTTTGAGCAGGCCATGTACAAGTTCGAGACGCACCGCGCGCTCGCCGTGTGCGACGACTACCTGCGCGCCGCCAACAAGCGCTGGAGCGATGCCTCCAAGGCCGCCAACAAGCTCGAGGGTGAGCCGGCCAACGCCGCCATGAAGCAGGCCCTGGTCGACGCCTTCACCGAGCTGCGTGTGGCAACCGTGCTCATGCACGGCATCGTCCCGGCCGGCTGCGAGCTCATCTGCGAGTACTTCGACGTCGACCCGGTTGCCTTCTTTAGCTGGGACAACATCTTTGCCTCCACGGACGAGTTTGTGGAGAGCCTGGGCGAGAAGCCCGGCGAGCACCGCGTGAAGCCGCTGCCCCCGCGCTTCGACTTCTTTAGCAAGCACGAGAGCCAGTACTAGGCAACCGCAACGCGCCCGGGAATGATTATTCTGGGACGGGGATTAAAAAATCATTCCCGGGCGCCACAGTACAGTCTTTTTGGGACGGGGATCATTAAATGATTTTTTAATCCCCGTCCCAGAATAATCATTTCGGTGGAAGGAAAGACGGATGTCCAAGCCGCGTCGTCGTAAGCAAAAAAAGCAGGTTAAGCCCGAGCTCAAGCTCAGGCAGTTTGCCGCCACCGAGCTTTCCGACCAGCTTGCCGCCCTTCCCTGCGCCGCCGACCTGCCGCGCTTTATGGTCGACACGGTCGCCGGCGCCTATACGCCTGCCGATGCCGAGCTCGTGATCGAAGGCTTTGGCGCCGCAGCCACACGCCCGGTCACGCTGCGCGCCAACACGCTCAAGGCGACCGCCGAGGACATCGCCGCCGTGCTCGACGCAGCCGGAATCGCACACCGCTCCGTCGCATGGTACCCGGATGCCTTCATCCTTCCCGAAGCCCAGGTTTCCGACCTGTGGGATCTCGACATCTACCGTGACGGCAAGATCTACCTGCAAAGCTTATCGTCGATGATGCCGCCTTTGGTGCTGGGTGCTCAGGCCGGCGAGGATATCCTGGACATGTGCGCGGCCCCCGGCGGCAAGACGACGCAGATTGCCGCCCTCACCCAGGGACAGGCACACCTCACCGCCTGCGAGATGAGCATTCCCCGTGCCGAAAAGCTCGAAGCCAACTTGGGCCGCCAGGGCGCCAAAAACGTGCCCGTCATGCGTATTGACGCACGCGAGCTTGACGAGTTCTTCCGCTTTGACCGTATTCTGCTCGACGCCCCTTGCACCGGTACGGGCACCGTCATCAGCGGCAACGAGAAGAGCCTGCGCGGCCTGACCGAGCAGCTGCTCAACAAGTGCGCCCGCTCGCAGCGCGCGCTTCTGGACCGCGCCATGGGAGCCCTCAAACCGGGCGGCACGCTCGTCTATTCGACATGTTCGATCTTGCCGCAGGAAAACGAGGATGCCCTGCAGGAGGCCCTCGACAAGCACATGGACTGCGAGCTCATCCCCCTCGACGGCACGCCGAGCGAAAGCGAAGCGCGTCGCGCCCAGGATGCCGGCGACAAGCCGCATATCGAGTGCAACGCCCTTACCGAGGCCATTGCCGCGGGCCACGTCTCGGCCATTGCCAACGGCATGCCCGGCACGCTGACCATTCCGCCCAGTCGCGACTTTGAGGGCTTCTATATCGCCCTGGTCCGAAAACGCAGCTAGCGCACGGATTCAAAACTCAACAAGCTATCGCCGTGCGCACTTGTCCTGCTGGTCACGATGCTGTTTAAGTGCCTCGCGTTCTTTGCGCTCGGCCTTTTTGCCCTTAATGGCCGTGACCGCAAAGTAGATGACCGCGGCAGCAACGATTGCGCCCACGCATAGGCCAATCGAGCCCAACATTGCCGAGAATTCCATACCGCGTCACCTCTCTTTTGTATACGGGACATTCAAGATAGCACCTCGATTCCCGCCACCACAGCTCCTTCACGTTCGCCGACCCTTCAGTCTAACGGATGGCGTGGCGGGGAAAAATCAACTCGTCAAACGATTTAGCAATCGTAGCGCCGGTCGCACGCTGACGGGCGCACAACATAGAAACGGACCGCCATGGATTCTCTCAACGATTTGAACGAGCGCGTCGACGCTTTTGTCGCCACCAGCTCCTTCGATACGCCTGCCGCGACGAACGACCAAGCCCCCATCGATGTTCCCGCCGAGGTTCACGAAGACATCGTCGCCTCGGTCGACTTCTCCGAGGTAGAGCTTGCAGACGAATTTACCGAGCCCCAGGTGGCCGTAACTCCCAACGGCCTTTTGCCCATGGAGCCGCTGCCCATCGACGGGCGCCTGCGCAAGGCGGCCCTCCGTATGCCCGATGAGATCGAGGAGGCCAGCGGCTTTACGCTCTTTGGCCGCCGCATCAAATCGCTCATCTACACCACCGACGTGGCGGTCATCCGCAACTCCAATGCCGACGCCGTGTTTGCCGTCTACCCCTTCACGCCGCAGCCCGCCATTACGCAGGCGCTGCTGACCGTTGCCGAGTGCCCGGTCTTTGTGGGCGTTGGCGGCGGCACCACCACCGGTAAGCGCTCCGTGCAGATGGCGGCCGTCTCCGAGATGCAGGGCGCGGCGGGCTGCGTGGTCAACTCCCCCGCTACCGCCGAGATGGTCGAGCACATCACCAACATCGCCGATATCCCCGTCATCGCCACGGTCGTTCGCTGCGACGATGATGCGCATGCCAAAGTGCGCGCCGGAGCCAAGATTCTCAACATCGCCGCCGGCAAAAACACGCCCCAGGTCCTGCGCGAGCTGCGCGAGCACTATCCCAACCTGCCGCTCATCGCACCGGGCGGCAAGACGCCCGAGAGCATCCGCGAAACCATCGCCGCCGGCGCCAACGCCATCATCTGGACGCCGCCTTCGGCCCAGCAGCTGCAGACCGACATGATGCAGCGCTACCGCAAGATGAAAGAAGACGCCACGCCCGTCATCTCGCGCGACGATGTGCCCATTATCGACCAGGTCGCCGCCGCCGAGGTCAGCCAGGTCGAGAACATGAATCCCGACGTGCCGATTCCCGACGAAGTCATCGAACGCGTCGCTTCGATCCACGATCATATCGAGGAGCGTCGCGCCAACCGCGGACTCAAGCCCTCACTGCACGGCTTCTTCTTCCGCGGAAAGAAACGCTAGCCGCAACAGCAAGGCCCGTCCCGCAAACAACGGGACGGGCCTTTTTCTGTTATCAAATATCAGGAGGGACAAGCGCAGCCGTTAAAACCGTCAGCCAACCCACGAACGTTAGTCCACGCGCTTGTCGCCCATAAAGAAGACGGCCACCGTGCCAGGGCCGGTATGCGAGCCAATCAGAGCACCAATGCTATTGATCTCAATCTTGCCTTTGAGCTGCGGAACCTGTTCCTCTATCAGTGCCGCAACGGCCTCGGCGTCCTCACGGCACGCCGAGTGCGACATGATGCACTTGCCCGAATAGTTCGCGCCGTCCTGCACATGCGCCATCACGGTCTTGGCCATCTCGGAGATCGCGCGCTTCTTGGTGCGAATCTTCTCACGCGGCGCCAGCTCACCTTCGCAATCGACCGTCATAAGCGGGCAAATCTTGAGCGCCGTGCCGATGATTGCACTCGCGGCCGAAATGCGACCGCCGCGCAGGTAGCTCGACAGATCGGTCGAGAAGAACCAGTGGTGAAGGTTGAGTTTATGCTCCTCAATCCAAGCGGCCGTCTCGTCAAGCGAAGCGCCGCTATCGCGAACGTCGGCGGCACACTCCACCAGCAGGCCAAAGCCCGAAGACGCAGCCAGCGAATCGATGACGCGCACCTTGCCGCCCTGGGGATAGCGATCCGCGAGCATCTGTGCCGCAACGCAGGCCGATCCATACGTGCCCGAAATACCCGACGACAACGCCAGGTGCAGCACGTCTTTACCCTCGGCAACAAACGGCTCCCAAAACTCCTCGTACTCACCCACGCTCACCTGAGACGTCTTGGGCATGGCGCCCGCGGCAATCTGGGCAAAAAACTCGTCCGGCGTAATCGACTGATACAGATCGTCCGTATAGACAACATCGTCGATCTCGTAATGAAAACACACGACAGAAATATTGCGCGACGCAAAGAACTCACGGGTTCGATCGGCGGCGGATTCACAGGTCAGGACAAAATCACTCATATGAGGCTCCTTACTCATTGCTGCGTAAATTATTGCACAGCAAGCGTGAATACGGTACAAATGTCCACTATTTACCAAATTGAAGCAAAGATAGTGAACATCTTTACCGTCATCATCTCTATCGATCCCGGAGGCATGCGTCTGCAAAAAACGACCCTGCGTCTCCACTCAACCGCCATATCTACCTCAACTAAATCGATTTACCAAACCGTTCGGCCAACAATTCGACCTCCCATCCCCAATCGAAACAAAAGCGGCGCATACTGATAAACGTTTGACGCTGTTTGTCAGTTTTACCAACCACATCGGAAGGTGCTTCATGGTCGCATTCGATCGCAACCCGCAAGACTTCAAGTATCTGCGCCTGCTGTCGAGACAGTTCCCCACCGAACAATCCGCGTTTACCGAAATTATCAACCTCTCGGCCATCCTCAACCTGCCCAAGGGCACCGAGCATTTTATGAGCGATGTGCATGGCGAGTACGAAGCCTTTATGCACATCCTCAACAACTGCTCGGGCGTCGTGCGCGAACATGTCGACGAGATCTTTGGCGACACACTCACCTTTGACGGAAAGGGCGAGCTGTGCACGCTCATCTACTATCCGCGCGAGAAGATCGAGCTGCTCCGCAGCCAGCACGAGGACTCGCCCACCTGGTACAAGACCATGCTCGACCAGCTCATTGTGGTTGCCCGCTCGCTTTCGAGCCGCTACACGCGCTCCAAGGTGCGTAAGGCCATCCCGCGCGATTACGCCTACATCATCGACGAGTTGCTGCACACGCATCCGGATGAGAACAACTACCGCGTGCGCTATCACGAGCGCATTATCGAATCCATCTTGGAGACCGCCAGCGCCGACGACTTTATCGAGTCGCTCGCCTCACTCATCAAGCGCCTGGCCGTCGACCACCTGCACCTGGTGGGCGACATCTTCGACCGCGGTGGCGGCGCGGCCAAGATTATGGACCGCCTGCTCACCTATCATTCGCTCGATATTCAGTGGGGCAACCACGACCTGTTGTGGATGGGCGCCGCTGCCGGCGAGCCCGCCTGCATCGCCACGGTGCTGCGCAACAACCTTCGCTATGACAACTACGAGATTCTCGAGAACGACTATGGTATCTCGCTGCGCGAGCTTGTCGCCTTCGCCGACGCCACCTATACCGCCGGCGAGTCCATCAGCCCGCTGATCAAGGCCATCAACGTCCTGCTCTTTAAGCTCGAGGGCCAGATTATCCAGCGCCACCCCGAGTTTGACATGGCCGACCGCCTGCTGCTCGACAAGATCGATCACGACGCCGGCACGGTCACGCTTGCCGACGGCAGCGTATGGCCGCTCACGACCAACGACTTCCCCACCGTCGATCCGGCGGACCCCTACGCCCTCACGCCCGAGGAGCAGCACATCATCGACAAGCTCGTATCCGAGTTTGTCACCGCCGATCACCTGCATCGCCACATCGATTTCCTCTATACCCACGGCTCCCTGTATAAGGTCGCCAACGGGAATCTGCTGTTCCACGGCTGCGTACCGCTCAACGAAGACGGCACCTTTAGCAGCATGAACTGCCTGGGCACCTGGCACGCCGGCCGCGATTATTTTGATTTTTGCGACCATATCGCGCGCCGCGCCTGGCGCGTTGGCGACCGCGATGCCCTCGACTGGATGTGGTACCTGTGGATTGGCTTTAACTCACCCGCCAGCGGACGCGTGGTGCGCACGTTCGAGCGCGCCTACATCGCCGATAAGAGCACCTGGGTCGAGCCAATGGACCCGTACTTTACGCTTACCAAGTCGCCCTCGGTCTGCGATGACATCATGCGCGAGTTTGGCGTCGCGCCCATGGCATGCTCGCCGACCGGCCACATCGTCAACGGCCACACGCCCGTTAAAACCACCAAGGGCGAGCAGCCCATTCGCGCCGAGGGCAAGCTGCTGGTCATCGATGGCGGCTTCTGCCGCGCTTACCATCCCAAGACGGGTATCGCCGGCTATACGCTCATCTCGAGCTCGCGCGGCTGCCGCCTCAAGTCGCACCGGGCCTTTACGACGGTTGCCGAGGCACTCACGCGCAACGTGGACATCGAAAGCGAGACCAACCGTTTTGACCAAGCAGACCGTCGCCGCATGGTGAGCGACACCGATACTGGCGCCAAGATTCGCAGCCAAATCCAGGATCTGCGCCAGCTGCTCGATGCATATAGAAACGGTGCTATCGAGGAGCGCGTCTAGCCCCACCCGTGGGGATTGGCTAAACTTGCTAAGTTTGTCATCCCCACGGCGCTTTTCGGCGCCAGCTTAAGGCAGGTACCATGCAAAAGCTCCTTGCGCAGATCATGAAATTTGGCGTCGTCGGTGTCATTGCCACGGTTATCGACTTTGGCATTATGAATCTGCTCCACTACGGTCTGGGCCTCAACATCCTAATCGCCAACACCAGTGGCTTTATCGTCTCGCTCATCTTTAACTACCTCGCAAGCATGAAGTACGTGTTTGCGCACAAGGAAGGCATGAGCCGCCGCCGCGAGTTCATCATCTTTGTCGTGCTGTCCGTGATCGGCCTGGCACTCAACGACGGTATCGTGCTGACACTCAACGCCGGCCTGGGACTCGAGGCCAATATCGCCAAGATCTGCGCCACCGCGCTTGTCATGGTCTACAACTTTGTGACCCGAAAGGTCTTCCTGGAGGGCGACGAGACCAAGTAACTCGCAACCTTACAACCTTACGATGCCCACGGACAATGCGCGCTCAGTACAGTATCGCCCGTGGGCATCGTTCGTTTACGGGCAATTTTTCAACGTCTGCGGATTAGCTCTTGAAAATTTGACGAGTTCGTATAGTTCTTGGCAAAGACCTTACGTTTCCCTTGCAAAAGCTCTAAAGTATCCTCTGCTCGATTCATCAACGCATTGGATGTGATTACGTGCGCAAGGCGCTGGCACAACCTCATACCAAGCAGTTCCTCAAGTTTGCCGTCGTGGGTCTTATCTCCTTTGGCATCGACTGGGGCATGCTCATTGCGCTCGTCG
>CAJMSO010000071.1 GCA_905216075.1 uncultured bacterium
GTCGATCGCGAGTTCCGCACGAGCCGGAGAGCACTTAATGTGCTCTCCGTGCGAGCAGGACTGTCCGAGCAGGCAACCTAATGCCTTTCGGGCAGCCACGGACCAATTTGCTTCAAACCGCAGCTACGACAGCGCAATACCGCCAAGCCAGCCCCAGCGCACGCCAGAGCCAGTGCCGTAGAACCCAATGAACGAGTCAAGCGACCTCGACGTGATGGCGCCCTCGTTACTCATAACGATGCCGCCGCCAACATAGATACCCACATGACCGTAGATAAGGCCCGGAGCACCCGTGCCGCTGTGCGAGGAATCGGCAACAATCATGCCCACCTGCAGCGCCGAGCGGTCGGAGCTATAGCACCATGCGTTAAACATGTCGCACGCATTGCCGCCAAAGTAGCCAACGCCGGCGTTACGGAAGACATTGGTAACCCACGCCGCGCACCAGTTCTGACCCGGAGAAGGCGTGGAGTAGCACGCGTTGACGACGGCCTGCTGCTTGCCCGAGCCGGCATTCTGCTGCGGAGTTCCGGGCGCATACGATCCACCACCCGAGCTCGAACCACCCGAGTAGGAATTGTTCTTGTTCGCGGCGGCAGCGGCAGCGGCGGCCTTCCTGGCAGCCTCCTCGGCCTGGGCGGCAGCGAGAATCTCGGAATCACGCTGAGCCATGAGCTCCTTGACGTCGTCGGAAAGACCGCTCAGCACGGTCTGGACTTCTTGCTGCTTGGCCTGCATGTCCTGCATCTGGGCAGTCTGCTGATCCTTGAGCTTCTCCAAGTCGACCTTCTGCGACTCGAGCTCGGTCTTTTGCGCATCGAGCTCTTCCTGGATGGTCTGAATGTCCTCGATGGCGTCGCGGTCGCTCTTGTTGATCTTCTCAACATAGTGCGCATTGGCGACGAGTTCCTCAAACGAACCCGAGGCGAGCAGCAGCGACAGGATGTTGGTGCCGCCCGACTTATAGCTGGCGGAAACGCGATCGGAAAGATCGTCGCGCTTCTTTTTGAGCTCGGCCTTCTTTTCGTCAATCTGCGCCTGCGTGCTGTCAATCTGGCCCTGTACGCCCTCGATATCGTTGAGGGTCTGGGCGTTCTTGTTGGCCAGCGCCGCGTATTCATTTGCGATGCTGTCGAGCTGGGCCTGGACCTCGTCAAGCTGAGCCTGGGCCGCATTGAGCTTGTCGGTGGTTTCCTTGGTGGCCTCCGCAGCATGGGCGCGAGCGGGCAGACCAAAAAGAACGGCTGCAGAAGCTACGCCGAACAGGGCCTTGAGGGCAGTGCGACGCGAAAGCTCCTGGGAAAGGATGGAATCGCTGTTTGGTGACATATCTACTCCGTTACATGTTTATTTATATGTCGCTCAACTCATACATATTAGCGTACATCCGGCGCATCCCAACGATTTCCACGAACGGCAGCAAACCGTATGGTCGGCGGCTCGTATGCAAACGTCAAAGTCAAGGTTACGCCCACGCCAAACATTTCAATGAGTACGTTAGCATGTTCATCTGCTTTTCCTGCCCTGCACGTTTTGGGTGCCCCTGCCTGCGCTATACTCCCCTGAAGAAGTGTTCCTGATTCGATAGGAGACTACATGTCCAAAGCACTCGACCCCAAAGACACCTGCGTCCTCGTAACCGGTGGCGCCGGCTTTATCGGCTCGCACACCGTCGTTCAGCTGCTCGAGGGCGGCTACCAGGTCGTCATCGTCGACGACCTCTCCAACTCCAGCGCCGTCGCCGTCGACCGCGTCAAGACCATCGTGGGCGAAGAGGCTGCCAAGAACCTCACCTTCTACGAGGCCAACGTGCTCGACCGCGAGGCCATGAACAAGATCTTCGACACCCATCAGATCGACCGCGTCATCCACTTCGCCGGCTTTAAGGCCGTCGGCGAGTCGGTGAGCAAGCCCGTCGAGTACTACCACAACAACATCGAGAACACCCTGGTGCTCGTCGACGTCATGCGCAACCATGGCTGCAAGTCCATCATCTTCTCGAGCTCCTCGACCGTCTACGGCGACCCGGACAACCCGCCCGTCACCGAGGAAGACCCCAAGAAGCCCGCAACCAACCCCTATGGCTGGACCAAGTGGATGATCGAGCAGATCCTTATGGACGTTCACACCGCCGACCCCGAGTGGGACGTTGTGCTGCTCCGTTATTTCAATCCCATCGGCGCCCATCCGTCGGGCCTGATCGGCGAGGATCCCAAGGGCATCCCCAACAACCTGGTGCCCTATGTCGCGCAGGTTGCCGTGGGCAAGCTCGAGGCCGTTCAGGTCTTTGGCAACGACTACCCCACACCCGACGGCACCGGTGTGCGCGACTACATCCACGTGTGCGATCTGGCCTCCGGTCACGTTGCCGCCCTTAACTGGATGAACGGCAAGACCGGCGTCGAGATCTTTAACCTGGGCACCGGCACCGGTACCTCGGTACTCGAGGTCGTCGCCGCCTTCTCCAAGGCTTGTGGCAAGGAGCTGCCCTACGTGATCCGCGAGCGCCGCGCCGGCGACATCGCTGCCAACTGGTGCGATGCCTCCAAGGCCGAGCGCATGATGGGCTGGAAGGCTCAGTACGACATCGCGGATATGTGCCGCGATAGCTGGAACTGGCAGAGCCACAACCCCAACGGCTTCGCCGACGCCGAGTAGCAAAAACCTACATACCGCTCTTGCCCCGATCTCACGTTGTGAGGTCGGGGCTTTTTTCATGGCATGTAACCATTCGCCGAAAATCGACCAACTTTTTTATCTTGCCTGTACATGTTTAAACAACATGTTTTACAATAGGCATATCGAATCAGAACATCGGAGGCGGACTGCACACCCATCGGCAGGCCGACCCCACAACAAGAAGGTTGGTGAGCGCATTCATGGAGCGTGCAAGCGGCGTCCTCATGCCCGTCTCATCTCTGCCCGGACCATACGGAATCGGCGGCTTTGGCTGGAATGCCTACGACTTCGTCGATTTTCTCGCCTCGTGCAAACAACATTACTGGCAGATTCTGCCCCTTACGACGACCAGCTATGGCGATTCGCCCTATCAGTCGTTCTCGGCCCGCGCGGGCAACCCCAACTTTATCGACTTTGCCGAGCTTATCGAGGCAGGGTATCTGGAGCAGCGCGATATCGATGGCGTGTATCTGGGATCCGACCCCAGCAATGTCGACTACGGCGCTATCTTTGGCGGCCGCCGTCAGATTCTCGACCGCGCCGCTGAGCGCTTTGCTGCCGACAAGCCGGCCGATTTCGACGACTTTATCCAGGCAAACGAAGACTGGCTCATTCCCTATTGTGAGTTCATGACCGTGAAGGAGGAGTGCGGGCTCAAGGCCTTTTGGGAGTGGCCCGAGGAGCTCCGCCGCCGCGGCGAGGCATCCAGCAAGGTCTGCGCCGCCCATCCCGAGCGCATGCTCTACCACCAGATGACGCAGTACTTCTTCGATCGCCAGTGGAGCCGCCTCAAGGCCTATGCCAACGAGCACGACATCCTGATCATCGGCGACCTGCCCATCTACGTCTCGCGCGACTCCGTCGAGATGTGGGCCACGCCCGAGCTCTTTAAGATCGACGCCGCCGGCAATCCCGTCAGCGTCGCGGGAACGCCGCCCGACCAGTTCTCGGCCACCGGCCAGTACTGGGGCAACCCCATCTATGACTGGGATGCCATGGAAGCAGACGGCTTCTCTTGGTGGGAAGGCCGCATCCGAGCCGCCCTCGACATGTACAACATCATCCGTCTGGACCACTTCCGCGGTTTCGAGGCATTTTGGGAGGTGCCGTTCTCCTCTCCCGATTCGTCATATGGTTCGTGGACGCAGGGACCCGGCCTCAAGCTCTTCAAGGTGCTCGAGGAAAAGCTCGGCACGCTTCCCATCATTGCCGAAGACCTGGGCTTTCTTACCCCTGGTGTCATCGACATGCGCGACACCACGGGCTTCCCTGGCATGAAGATCCTGCAGTTTGCCTTTGAGGGCACCAACTCGTACTACCTGCCGCACAACTACATTGCCAACACCGTCGCCTACGTCGGAACGCATGACAACGAAACGGCACGCGGCTGGTATGAGGGAACGGCCACCCCGCGTCAGCGCGAGCAGGCGGCCCTGTATACCCACCAGCAGGCAGGCGAGTCCATGGCCGATGCGCTCAACCGCACCATCGCCGCCAGCGTGAGCGATACCTGCATCTACACCATGCAGGACCTGCTCAATCTGGGCAACGAGGCGCGCATTAACACCCCCGCCACCCTGGGCGGTAACTGGACCTGGCGCATGCTTGATGGCGCCATCACCCGCGAACTCGAGCACAAGCTCACCGGCTGGACCGAGACCTACTTCCGCATCCCATCGGAAGCCGAAATCGAGCTTCCTCAATAGGAGCCACCGCGCCCGACCCCACCCCACCGTGCGGACGCGACCGCTTTTCCCGCGCGAGGCCACTCCAATCCCCTCGCGCGGGCTTCTTTTGAATTTCTGACATGTCGTCAACTCGCCACAGGAGGAAACATGCCCTGTATCAATCTTGCGGATCTTGCCGAGCAGTCCTTTGGAACTTCGCTCGAGCAACTCGATGACCGCCGCATTTACAAACTGCTGGTCAAGCTCGTGCAGGAGCGCTCTGCTGCCTGCCCACTCAACAATGGCAAGAAAAAGCTCTACTACATCTCTGCTGAGTTCTTGATTGGCAAACTGTTGATCAACAACATGATCGACCTTGGCATCTATGCCGAGGTTAAAGACCAGCTCACCGCCGCGGGCCACGACCTCAACAAGATCGAGGAGTTTGAGGTCGAACCGTCGCTGGGCAACGGCGGCCTGGGCCGTCTGGCCGCGTGCTTCCTGGATTCCATTGCCACGCTGGGCCTTACCGGCGACGGTGTGGGCCTCAATTACCATTACGGTCTGTTCCGTCAGCGTTTTACCGACAACCAGCAAAAGGCCGTCCCCGATGAGTGGCTTAGCGAGCAGGACATCCTGATCGATGACGACCGCTCCTACACCGTCGAGTTTGGCGATTTTGCCGTTACCTCCAAGCTCGTCAACATCGATGTGCCCGGTTACGACCAGCCCACCAAGAACCGCCTGCGTCTGTTCGACCTGGCAAGTGTCGACGACGGCCTGGTCCCCGGCAGCTCCATCGACTTCGACAAGACGAAGATCGCCAAGAACCTCACCTTGTTCCTCTATCCGGATGATTCCGATGAGCAGGGCCGCCTGCTTCGCATCTACCAGGAGTACTTCATGGTGAGCAACGCCGCCCAGCTCCTGATCGACGAGGCCGTCGAGCGCGGCAGCAACCTGCACGATCTGGCCGACTACGCCGTGGTCCAGATCAACGACACGCACCCCACCATGGTCATTCCCGAGCTCATCCGCCTGCTCACCACCGAGCACGACATCGAGTTTGACGAGGCCGTTACCATCGTGCGCTCCATGGTCGCCTACACCAACCACACGATCCTTGCCGAGGCGCTCGAGAAGTGGCCGCTCGCCAGCCTGCAGAAGGTCTCGCCCGCCATCGCCGACATCATCGTCAAGCTCGACGAGGTTGCCAAGGCCGAGCACGACGACCCGCGCGTCGCCATCATCGACGAGCACGACACCGTCCACATGGCCCACATGGACATCCACTTTGGCTTCTCCATCAACGGCGTAGCCGCCCTCCACACCAAGATCCTGGAGGACACCGAGCTTCATCCGTTTTACGAGATCTATCCTGAGAAGTTCTCCAACAAGACCAACGGCATCACCTTCCGCCGCTGGATCCATGGGGCCAACCCCGCGCTCGCCAGCCTGCTCGACGATGTGATCGGCACCGACTGGCGCAGCACCGGCGATCTGAGCAAACTCGCCAAGTTCGCCGATGACAAGGACGTTCTTGAGCGCCTGGCCGCCACCAAGGTCGAGGCCAAGGCCATCATGCGCCAGTTCATGGCGCTCGAGCAGGGCGTGACCATTCCCTCCAACGCCATCATCGACGTCCAGGTCAAGCGCATCCACGAGTACAAGCGCCAGCAGATGCTCGCGCTCTACATCATCTGGAAGTACCTCGATATCAAGAACGGCAACAGACCTAAGCACCCCGTCACCATCATCTTTGGCGGCAAGGCGGCGCCTGCCTACACTATCGCGCAGGACATCATCCATCTGATCTTGACGCTGTCGCAGTGGATTGCAAACGACCCCGACGTAGCTCCCTACCTGCAGGTTGTCATGATCGAGAACTACAACGTCACCGCCGCCGAGCGCGTGATTCCCGCTGCCGACATCTCCGAGCAGATCAGCCTGGCCTCCAAGGAGGCGAGCGGCACCTCTAACATGAAGTTCATGCTCAACGGCGCTTTGACCCTGTGCACACTCGACGGCGCCAACGTGGAGATTGCCGAGCTCGTGGGCGACGAGAACATCTATACCTTTGGTGCCTCTTCCGAACAGGTCGAGCAGCTCTACGCTGACGGCACCTACAACGCCGGTGTGCTCTACCGCAAGCCCGGTATTAAACTGCTGGTGGACTTCATCACCAACCCGGCCTTTATGGCGACCGGCAACGCCGAGCGCCTGCAGCGCCTGCACGATGACATTAAGGGCAAGGACTGGTTTATGGCCCTGCTCGACATCGAGGAGTACATCCAGACCAAGGAGCACGTGCTGGCCGACTACGAGGACCAGGACGCTTGGATGCGCAAGGCGCTCATCAATATCGCCAACGCCGGCACCTTCTCGTCCGACCGCACCATCTCCCAGTACAACGACGAGATCTGGCACCTGAACTAATTTCGCTTCCCTTACCCATCCTCTTGAGAAACGGAGTCGTGGCAACACGGCTCCGTTTTTTGTGCCCCTGTGTTGTCCGTGGCCTGCCTCGACCAAATCGTCTCAATCTGTAACACCTACTCGGCCAAAACGGTCCTACCTGTTACAGATCAAGACAAACCGATCCTTTCCCTAGGGTTTATCTCAATCTGTAACATCTAACGTCCGAAATCCGCCCTTACTGTTACAGATCGAGACAAATGGATAAGCCGGCTAAAACAATCTCGTTCTGTAACAGGTAGCTGCCGAAATCAGCCTCCCGTGTTACAGATCGAGATGAAAGGATAGGCAGCTCGACGCTGTCTCAATCTGTAACATCTAGGCTCAATTTGGCCCTCTACCTGTTACAGTTCGAGACAAACAAACCTACAGACAACCCCGATACAAAGAAAGACTCCCCTCTCGCCCAGTAGACGGGAGGGGAGCCTTATATGTGACCGCGGCAAAAGGATGGCAATACCGCAGTCGCCCAAAGGAAAGGCCTGGTTGCACCGGGCCTAGATAAGGTTCTTGCCAGAGACCTTATCGAAGAGGTGGGTCGCGTTCTTCTCGAACTTGAACCAGATGGGGTCGCCAGCCTTGAGCGCACCCTTGGCCTCAAGGTCGACAACGGGAATGATCAGAACAAACTGGCCGTCGGGAGCGGTCACGTGGACATGCTCGGTCGAGCCCATGAGCTCGGTCACCTCGACGGTACCCTGGAGCGCACCCTCCTCGCCTTTGTCGGCAAGCAGGATCTGCTCGGGACGCACGCCGGCCGTAATCTCCTTCACGTCGCCGCCGTCCCAGTTGAGGGCAAGCTGAGCGCAAGTCTCGGGGGCGAGCGCCACGTTCATATCCTCGGTCTTGACGGTAAAGCCGTTGCCCGAGCGCACCAGCTGGGCATCGAAGAAGTTCATCTGCGGCACGCCGATGAAGCCGGCGACGAAGATGTTCGCGGGATGGTTGAAGACCTCCTGCGGGGTGGCGATCTGCTGGACGACGCCGTCCTTCATGACCACGATACGGTCACCGAGGGTCATGGCCTCGGTCTGGTCGTGAGTGACATAGATGAACGTGCCCTTGATCTCGTGGCGCAGCTTGATGAGCTCGGCACGCATCTGGTTACGCAGCTTGGCGTCCAGGTTGGATAGCGGCTCGTCCATCAGGAAGACCTTAGGATCACGCACGATGGCGCGGCCGATGGCGACACGCTGGCGCTGGCCGCCGGAGAGCGCCTTGGGCTTACGGTCGAGGTATTCGGTGATACCCAAAATCTCGGCAGCGGAGCGAACCTTGCGGTCGATCTCGTCCTTGGGGACCTTCTTGAGCTCAAGCGTAAACGCCATGTTCTCGTACACCGTCATATTGGGGTACAGAGCATAGCTCTGGAACACCATGGCAATGTCGCGGTCCTTGGGTGCCACGTCGTTGACGCGCTTGCCGTCGATGAACACGTCACCCGAAGTGATGTCCTCCAGGCCGGCGACCATGCGCATCGTCGTGGACTTACCGCAGCCAGACGGGCCGACGAGAACGATA
>CAJMSO010000072.1 GCA_905216075.1 uncultured bacterium
GGATCGAACAGCGTGCCCACGCTCTCGCCGCGGGCGAGGCGCACGAGCGCATCGGGCTCCTCGCCCGAGCAAATCACGCTCTGAATGCCCGCCGTCATCAGGATGCGGCTCGCGCGGATCTTGGTAATCATGCCGCCCGTGCCCACCGATGTGGAAGAATCGCCCGCCGAGGCGATGATCTTGGCATCGATCTTATGCACGACCGGGACGAACTCGGCCGTGGGGTCCTCGTGCGGATTGGCGGTATAGAGGCCATCGATGTCCGAGAGCGTCACGCACAGATCGGCAGAAACCAAGCAGCTTACGAGCGCCGCCAGCGTGTCGTTGTCGCCAAACTTGATCTCGTCGACGGTGACGGTATCGTTCTCGTTGACGACCGGCACCACGCCCAGCTCCACCAGGCGCAGCAGGGCGTCGCGTGCGTGCAGGTAGGACGTGCGGCGGGCCGTATCGTGGCGCGTGAGCAGCACGAGCGAGGTGAGCAGGTCGCGTGCATGAAACTCCTCGTCGTAGGCTGACGAGATGATGCACTGACCGGCCGAGGCGCAGGCCTGCAGGCTCGGAAGGTCGCCGACCGGCTTGCGGTCGAAGCCCAACACGGGATAGCCGCAGGCGATAGCGCCCGAGCTCACCACGACCAGGCGCCAACCGAGTTTGCGCAGGGCTGCGGCCTGATCGGCAAGCCCGCCGATAAAGGCGCGGTTGACCTTGCCGTCGGAGCCCACCACCGTGGACGAACCGATCTTTACCACCATCGTTTTATAAGAAGTCGTCATACGTCAAACCAATCGAATGTTAAGCAGGCGGGCGAGAAAATGATCCGTTTTCCTCCGTCCCCCTCGGATCATTTTGCCCAGGGGAAGGCCGAAGCCGCGGCCATGTTCTTGCGCACGAGCTCGTCACGCACCTGTGCCAGGCCCTGCTCCATGCCCACCACATAAGTCTGCGGGTACAGGAAGCGCTTGTAGACCGGATCCAGATGGTCCAGTGCCCAGGCGCAACGCTCGCGTGCGTCCTCAATGCTCTCGCGCGGGGCAACGGCACTGCCATCGCGCACGATCGGCGCCAGCAGCTCGCGATACTCAAGCTCGGAAACGTCGGTCACCAGGGCGGCATCGTTCACGGCCACGAGGGTATTGCCACGCGCGGCGCCCTCCCCCGCCAGATGATCCTCGTCATAGATCATGTCGCAGATCGGGCCGCCAAAGCCGTCGTAATAGCGGCGCACGCGCTGCACGCCCGGGATCGTGCGCTTGTAGGGCTGCTCGGAGAGCTTGACCACCGGCGTCCACGGATCCGCCTCACTCGCACGGCGGGCGGAAAGCTTGTACACGCCGCCCAGCGCCGGCTGATCGTAGCAGGTCGCGAGCTTGGTGCCCACGCCAAAGCTGTCGATGGGCGCGCCCTGGTCGAGCAGCGACTGAATCGTGTACTCGTCCAGATCGTTGGAAACCGAGATCCCCACATAGGGCAAGCCCTCGGCATCAAAACGGCCGCGCACATACTTGGAGAGTTTAGCGAGGTCGCCCGAGTCGATGCGAATGGCCGACAGACGCTCGCCCACCGCCTCCATCTCCTTGGCAACCGTAATGGCATGCTCGCAGCCCTCGCGCACATCGTAGGTGTCGATGAGCAGCGTACAGTTCTTGGGGCTCGACTTGGCAAAGGCGCGGAAGGCCTCGAGCTCGGAATCGAAGCTCATCACCCAGCTGTGCGCATGCGTGCCAAAGACGGGAATACCGTAGCGGCGACCGGCGAGCACATTGGACGTAGAGGAACAGCCGGCAACGTAGCTCGCGCGCGCGACGGCCAGGCCGCCATCGGGACCCTGGGCGCGGCGCAGACCAAACTCGGCCACGGGACGACCGTCCGCCGCCAACACCACGCGCGCCGTCTTGGTGGCGACAAGTGTCTGGAAGCCGACGATGTTGAGCAGCGCTGTCTCGAGCAGCTGACACTCCAGCGCGGGGCCGGTGACGCGCACCATGGGCTCGCGCGGAAAGACGAGCTCGCCCTCAGGGACGGCATCGATATTTACATGCGCACGAAAATCGCGCAGGTAGTCGAGGAATCCAGGCTTGAACATCGCGCCGCCGGCCGGGGCCTGGAGCGAGGCGAGGTAGTCGATATCCTCGGGCGTAAAGCGCAGGTTCTCGACCAGCTCAGGCAGCTCGGCGGTGCCGCACATGACGGCGTAGGCGCTACCAAAGGGATGGTCGCGGTAAAACGCGGTAAAACAACCCTGCTCATTGGCCTTGCCGCTCTCCCACAGGCCCTGGGCCATAGTGAGCTCGTACAGATCGGTGAGCATTGCGATGTCGGTGGGATGCGAGATGTCGGTCAAAGCCATGGGGCGACCTTTCGGATGCGTTGTGCAGAAGTTGAGGGTTGGACGAGGCGGACGTGCGGGCATGGAGCCCGGCACGAACAGGTTAGTGCAGGCCCATGCTGCCCGTGATCGTGTAGACCATAAAGACGATAAACGCGATGAGGGCGAGCACAATGATGATTTTTTGAGCCGGAGCCATGCCGGGGATCTCATTCTCACCCGTAGGCTCCTTGGAGGTGACCATGCGCTGGGCAAAGGTCATCTCGTCACGGCTCGGTTTGGGCTCGACGGTCTTAGGGTGAGCGGCTTTTTTGGGCTGAGGCTTGGGTGCAGTGGGCACGGGCTTCGCGGCGGCGGGCTTGGGCACGGGCGCAGACTCGGATGCGACCTTCGCAGTGGCCTCCTCGGCCTTCTCGCGCTCGGCACGCAGGGCGGCCAGCTCCTCACGCTCGCGGCGTGCCTCTTCCTGGGCCTCGCGACGAGCCTTCTCGGCGCGGAGCTCTTCCAACTCGGCGCGCTCCTCGTCGGACAATGGTTGGGACTCAAGCTCGGCCATGATGCAGCCCTTTCTTTTTAAAAAAAGCCGCCGACACAATGTCAGCGGCTTATCAAATCCAAGGGTGGAGACGAAGGGAGTCGAACCCTCGGCCTCTGCCATGCGACGGCAGCGCTCTCCCAACTGAGCTACGTCCCCAGGACAAGTTGTTATTTTACCTACGGCTCGCCAACTGTCAACGCCCAATAACCAGTCTTTTTGGGGCGCGGCTATTTTGGCAACTTTTCGAACAGGCGATCCTCTCGATGATTTTTTATCCCCGTCCCAGAAAAATCATCGACGAACGCACTACTTTGCGCTGGTAAGAACACCGGTGGTGTCGAAGGCCGGGGTGAAGCTCTCGTCTACCGCGCCGCCCTCTTGCCAGAACATCGTCGTAAAGCCAAGGTCATCGGCATGGTCGAGTACCTGCTCGTACTCCTCGCGCGTCACAGCACGCGCCAGGTCGCCGCCCTGCTCGCGCATGAGCGCATTGGGCGTGTACTGGTTCATGACCGAGATCGGCACATCGCCCACCGTCTGCCACACCAGGTCCAGCACGCGACACGAATCGTCTGCATGTCCCGGCAGTACCAGATGGCGCACGATCATGCCGCGCTTCATGAGCCCGCCCTCATCCACCATCTCTCCCCCGCGGCGCTCGATCTCGCGCGCCATCTGAGCCAGGCCTGACACGGCCACACGTGGGTAGTCCTTTATATGAGAGAGCGACTGCGCAAGCCCGGCATTGGCATATTTAAAGTCGGTAAGCCACACATCGACCAGATCGCCGAGCGCCGACACGGCACTCGCACGCTCATAACCGCTCGTGTTGTAGACGATTGGGATGACCAGCCCGCGCGCCCGTGCCGCGGCAATCGCAGTCGGCAGCAGGTGCGCGTAGTGCGTCGCCGTCACCAGGTTAATATTGTTGGCACCCTGGTCCTGCAGCTCCAACATAATCTCGATCAGGCGCTCGGGCGAAATCTCAAGCCCAAAATTGCCCGTCGAGATCTCGTGGTTCTGACAATAGACGCATTTGAGCGAGCAGCCGCTAAAGAAGATTGTGCCCGAACCGGCCTCGCCCGAGATAGGCGGCTCCTCCCACATATGAAGCGCGGCGCGGGCCACCTTGAGCGTGTCGTTAGCACCGCATACGCCGTGCGCGCCCTCATCGCGCGCCGCACCGCAGCGGCGCGGACACAAATGGCAGGCGGGCGAAAAAAGTTCGGTCAACGACGTCGGCATAAAAACATGCTCCAAAACAACGATTCAGCAGCTCAAACGCAAAAGGGCCAACCGCACAGACGGCTCGAGCCCAAGGCGCCGTAATCGTCCGACACGATTTTTGTAATGTCAAGACTGGAATCCACAAAGTGCCGCTTTATGATGTAGGTATTCCGCCCCCCGCGGAGCAACTGGGTGAACCGTCGCGTTTATTTAGGGAGCCCACACAGTCGTACCTAGTACAGGTATCCTTCGTTGTTAAGGACGCTGGAACAGTCGATGAGGGCACCCACCTGTTTTAGGTGGGTTCATTTTCGTAACGTGGGGGGTGGTTTTCTTTTGCCGAAAATCGCCATTGCAAATCCCGCCATGATCCCCAAAAGGCACTAGGCGGAACCCCACTATCACTCGAATATCTGGTAAGCGCGTGATTATCGCCCGTGCAATTCCTCACACCCTCCTTGGTCGAGTATCATGGATCAGCTATACCCTTTGCGGCGTGGCATCCTTTGACCTTTTCCTTCGATGCTTGGCGGTTTATCGATTCATGGCTTCCTCCACGAGCTTCATACCGTACCTATGCGTGGCGGTCGCGGCTTTTATCACGACCTTCCTTACGGTGCCCCTGGTCAAGCGCCTGGCAATCAAGCTCGACGCCGTCGACTATCCTTCCAAGCGCCGCATCAACACTAAGCCCATCCCGCGCATGGGTGGCACGGCGGTCTTTTTGGGCCTCGTCGTCGCCTGCATTGTTCACATCCTAGGCACCTGGTACCTGGGCTGGCCGCCCGTTTTGGTACCCCACCCCCGTCTGCACATCAGCTACCCCATACTTGCGCTTTCTTTTACCGTCATCTTTGCGACCGGCGTGATCGACGACGTCTACCAGCTCAAGCCCAAGCAAAAGCTGGCCGGCCAGGCCCTCGCCGCGCTCATCGCCTGCGTGGGCGGCCTGCGCATCGGCGTCATCGTCAACCCGTTTGCTCCTGGCGAGATCATGCTCGGCTGGCTCGCCTACCCCATCACCATTGTCTACCTGGTGGCGTTCACCAACATCATCAACCTTATCGACGGCCTCGACGGTCTGGCCACGGGCATCTGCGGCATCGCGTCGTTCACCATGTTTTCGATGGCCGTGCTCTCGGGCCGCATCGACGCTGCCGCGCTCTCCATCGCGCTCTTTGGCTCGTGCCTCGCCTTCTTGCGCTATAACTTCAACCCCGCGAGCATCTTCTTGGGCGACTCGGGGTCGCTGCTTCTGGGCTTTGCGCTGGGTTCCATCTCGCTGCTCAACGTGAGCCGCACCGCCGCGCTCACCTCGCTCATCATCCCGCTCATCGTGGCCGGCGTGCCCATCATCGACACGTTTAGCGCCATCGTGCGCCGCAAGCGCGCCCACATTAGCATTGGACAGGCCGACAAGGGCCACATCCACCACCGCCTCATTCAAGAGGGCTACAACCAAAAGCAAGCCGTACTGCTCATCTACGCCTGGTGCATACTGCTTTCGGCCGGCGCCGCGGCCATCAATCAGGTCGAGGTCCCCATGCGCGTGCTCATCTTTACCGTGCTCGCCATTGGCTCGGCGGCCTTCGCCAAGCGCCTGCACCTGTTTGAGCCCGTGCTGCGCCATCATTACAACAAGCGAACGCACGAAGACGAGCTGGTAACCCCCGACGACCCCGCCTTTAAGCAGGAGGAACAGGCAGCCGAGGAGCGCAAAGAAGAGCGCCACCACAAGCTCTAGGATAAGCTGCCGAGGATGTGCCCAGGCACCGCTGACCAAGCGCGGCCGGGCCGCACCCAGCGCGCAAGCCGCCTCCCCTCCCGCCCCTCCAATAAACGCGTTATCATCTTGACCCATGAATATACGTTAGGAGCAATCATGCCAAACGAGAACAGCTACGAAGTCGCGCTGCAAAAGAGCAACGCCATTCGCGAGGGCCTGGCCAAGACACCCGAGAAGTTCACCATGCTCACCGGCGACCGCCCGACCGGGCGCCTGCACCTGGGTCATTACTTCGGCACCCTCAAGGGCCGAGTTGAGCTGCAGAACATGGGCGCCAAGACCAACGTGCTCATCGCCGACTACCAGGTCATCACCGACCGCGACACCACCGAGCACATCCAGGACAACGTGTACAACATGGTGATGGACTACCTTGCCTGCGGAATCGACCCCGACAAGACCATGATCTACGCGCACTCCGCCGTGCCCGCCGCCAACCAGCTCATGCTGCCGTTCCTGTCGCTGGTCTCCGAGGCCGAGCTGGCGCGCAACCCCACGGTTAAGGCCGAGATGGAGGCCTCGGGCCACGAGCTCACCGGCCTTCTGCTCACCTACCCGGTGCACCAGGCCTGCGACATCCTGTTCTGCAAGGGCAATGTGGTGCCCGTCGGCCGCGACCAGCTGCCGCACATCGAGCTCACCCGCACCATCGCCCGCCGCTTTAACAACCGCTACGGCAAGGTGTTCCCCGAGGTCGACGCGCTGCTGTCCGAGACCCCGCTGCTGCCCGGCCTGGACGGTCGCAAGATGAGCAAGAGCTACGGCAACGCCATCAACATCTCGATGACCGCCGAGGAGACGGCCAAGCGCATCAAGAAGAGCCAGACCGATTCCGAGCGCATGATCACGTTCGATCCCGAGAACCGTCCCGGCGTGTCCGGCCTGCTTTCGACGGCCGCCATCTGCACCGGCCGTTCCGAGGTCGAGATTGCCGAGGAGATTGGCATGGGCGGCTCCGGCCAGCTCAAGAAGTACGTGACCGAGGCCGTCAACGAGTACTTCGCGCCGATCCGCGAGCGTCGCCAGCGCTACGAGAACGATCTGGACTATGTGAAGGACGTGCTGCACGAGGGCAACCGTCGCGCCAACGAGATCGCCGAGCAGACCCTGGCCGAGGTTCGGGGCGCCATGGGCATGGTGTACTAGACCGATCTACTGGCTTGAGCTTTCGATTGCTATAGGGCGGACGCTACGGCGTCCGCCTTTTTTGTTGCCCGACCGGTTCGGCTCCGGCCACCGCACTCCCCCGATAAACAGGAACGGGCCCGCCGGCAGTCAGTTGCCAGCGGGCCCGTTCCCGAAGTACACCGTTGAATCGCACAGAGGGGAGGAATGCGAATCAAACTCAACAGGGCAGGCTTTTTCATCGCCTAATGCCTGCTCCGTTGCTGAATACAATATAGTTCACCGTGGTTTACTTTCTTGCGTCAATATGCGCTGCCACACCTTCTCCATAAGTTAGCCCCGGTAAACCTACAACGGAAAACCACCACAAGGGGGACAGGCACCTTTGTGGTGGTTTTGGCCACGGCAGAACTGTTAGAGTCCAGCTGGCCAGCGACAGGCGGCCAAGTCGACGTGCATGGAATCGGTAAACGCCACGCCCTCCCCCATTAAGAGCTCGCGCTGAGCATCGGGACCGCCAAAGGCAAAGCCCTCACAGATACGGCCGTCGGCAAACACCACGCGATGACAGGGAATTTGACCAGGGCGTGGGTTGCTATGCAGCGCATACCCCACATAGCGTGCACTTCGCGCGCGACCGGCGAGCAGCGCCACCTGACCGTACGTGGCGACCATCCCCTCGGGGATCTGCTCGACCACCTCATACACCTGCTCAAAAAAGCCCTCAGACGCCATCGCTCGCTCCCTTCTCCGCATTAACAGCATAAAGAAATGATCCCTTGGGGACGGAGGAAAACGGATCATTCGCGGCCTCCGTGCGGTCGATGATCCGTTTTCCTCCGTCCCCAAGGGATCATTTGTTGGCGGGTCGGTTAGTTGGCGGGCTGGAAGAAGGCTACGGCTACGGCACCGGGACCTACGTGGGTGCCGATGGTGGCGCCGATGGTGTGAACGGGCAACTCACCCTCGGTGTGGCCGGCCCACAGCGCGGCGCTGTCCTCGATGTACTTCTTGAGCACCGCATCCGAAAGGCCCGTATAGCCGAGCGCCAGCGGCATGGAAAAGTCGATGCCGCCCGCCTTTTCGACCTTTTGGTTCAGCAGGTTGCGGCCGTTCTTGGAACCGCGTGCCTTGCCCAGCTGCACGATTAGACCGTCCTCGACAGCTACCACAGGCTTTACGTTGAGCAGCGTACCCACGGCGCCGGCAGCAGCAGACAGGCGACC
>CAJMSO010000073.1 GCA_905216075.1 uncultured bacterium
CGAAATCTCCTGAATCTTCTTAAGGGTACGGCGCAGCAGGCGCGAGACCTGCACCTGTGAGATGCCCAGCTTCTTGGCGATCTCGATCTGAGTCATGCCCTTCACAAAGCGCAACTCAATAACCTCACGCTCGCGCGGCGAAAAATCGCGGATGGCTTCCTCGATAACCAGTCGGTCATCGGTAAAATCGAGCTCGTTATCGTCATCGGCATAGCGGTCAAGAATCGAGGGGGCATCATCGGAATCGGACGCCCCGGGAGCCTCGATGGGTACCGAGGTATAGGCCGAGGACGATTCCATGGCCTCCAGCACCTCGTCGACGGTCACGTCTAGGTACTCAGCGATTTCTTCGACCTTAGGCGAGCGCTGCAACTCGTTGGTAAGTTTGTCGGTAGCCTGGTTAACCTTGGCAGAAAGCTCCTGCAGACGACGAGGCACGCGCACGCTCCAACCCTTGTCGCGGAAGTGACGCTTGATCTCGCCCAGGATGGTGGGCGTGGCAAACGTGGTGAACTCGAGTCCGCGCTCGGGATCAAAGCGGTCGATTGCTTTGAGCAAACCCAGGTATCCGACCTGCATCAGGTCGTCGAGTGGCTCGCCGCGGTTCTTAAATTTGTTGGCAAGAAACCTTACCAGGTTCATATGGGACATGACGAGCTGCTCACGTGCGTCCGGATCACCGGTCTCTTTGTAGCGACGAAACAGCTCGCGGGTTTTCTCCTTGTCCCAAGCGGTCTTACCGCTCCGGGAACGTTCGGTCATATTAGATATCCGCCTTGAGGTCGAGGGAAAGCGTCAGAGGCGCCGCGGTCTTTTCGTAGGAATCGCACACGCTTGCCAGAATGAGCTCGGCATACACGGCAGCCTGATCATCCTCATCGACAGTCGCCTGGTCACCAAAGGTAAAGGTCATGCCCACGTGCGATTCGTCGACGTCAAATTTGATCGAAATGTCATCGGAATCAACGGCCGTGCAGCCAAAGATGAAGGCCTCCTCGGCAGCCATACGGATGTCCTCGATGCGATCGACGGACATGGAGCACAGCGCACCAACATTGGCGGCCGTCATACGTACGAGACGTGCCAGACGTGGATCCCCGGCAACAGTCAGCGAGATGGGGCAAGTTGCTTCGCTACTCATCGCAGGACTCCTCGGAGGTCTCGGCGGGCGTATAGGTGTAATACTGGGCTGCTTTAGCAGCAGGCTTCTGCGCATCATCGTCACCAGCAGCGGCATCGTCCCCGGCTTCGCCAATCAGGACACGCTCGGTCGGCTGCTCGGCGTCGGCAGCAGCGGAAAGCTTGCGCTCGGCGTCAGCCGCGGGAGCCTTCACCTTATTGAAGAGCTTTTGCACGGCACCGGCTGCAGAGTCGGTCACGCTCGACACAGCATTGCTGGCCTCGGCCATGCTGCCCGTAACCTCGGAAATGTCGCGAACCACGGCTTCGACCTCTACGAGATTAGAAGTCAGGGCATCGACGGCGGTCTTGCTCGACTTGAGGAGTGGCTCAACCTGTGCCAACGCGGGGGTGAGCTCATCGACAGCGCCATCGAGCTTTGCCACCACGGGCTGAGCCTCGGCGATCGTGTTGTTAAGGTCGCTCACCGTCTTGTCGAGCGAATCAACGACGGTACGGGTCTTGCGCAGCGTGAGCGCGAGCTCGATAACAGCCCACACGCCGGCAACGGCGAGCAGCAGCAGGGCGATTTGAATGGGACTCATACAAGCCTCCCGAAGGAATCGAAATACAGACGCTTTTCATGGTACCCCAAAGAAGGGGAAAGATACCCAAAGGGAATGTGCGAGGTCCCAAGGACCTACTTGGGCGCATTTCCGCTACGGTCGCGTTCGCTTTGCTCTACGCGCCACTCTTCCCAGCCGCGGCCGGCAGGCTGCCAAAACGCACCGCGCTCCAGCCCCTCGGGCAAATAGCGCTGATCGACCCAGCCTTCGGGATAATCATGCGGATACTTATACACACCGTATTCGTCGCTACCCGGGCGATGACGATCGCGCAGATAACTCGGCACCTCGCGGAGCCCACTTGAATGAATATCGGCCAACGCCGCATCGATCGAAGCCTCGCACGCGTTGGATTTAGGCGCCAAGCACACATAGAGAGCAGCCTGAGCCAGATTAATACGGCACTCGGGATAGCCAATGACCTCGGCAGACTTAAACGCGGCATGTGCCACCAAAAGCGCCTGCGGGTCGGCGTTACCAACGTCCTCAGAAGCCTGAATCACAATACGACGAGCGATAAACTTTGGATCCTCCCCCGCATCGATCATACGCGCGAGCCAATAGATCGTGGCATCGGGGTCGCTGCCGCGCATGGACTTGATGAACGCACTGATGATGTCGTAGTGCATGTCACCGTTTTTGTCGTACGAAAAACCACGGCGCGGGTTGGCAATCTTTACGTCATCCACGGTGATGGGATAGCGCTCCCCCGCTGCCGGCGCTGGCGTTCCCTCGGTATCGGGGCGCGTGACGGCAATCTCGCTCGCAAGCTCGAGCGTCGTGAGCGCCGAGCGAGCATCACCCGCTGCCAGCGTGCAGATGGTCTTAACCGTATCCTCATCGGCCGAGAACTTGCCGTTCAAACCCTGCGGCGCCTCGAGTGCACGCTCGATCAGCGTCGCGATATCCTCATCCTTGAGGTGCTCAAGCTCCACCACGCGACCGCGCGAGAGCAACGCCGAGTTGACCTCGAAGTACGGATTCTCCGTCGTGGCGCCAATCATAATGACGGTACGGTTCTCAACTGCATGCAGCAGGGCATCCTGCTGCGACTTGGAAAAGCGATGAATCTCATCGATAAAAAGAATGGTGCGGCGGTCGTACGTATTCAGACGCGTCTTGGCCTCCTCAATCACACGACGAAGGTCCTTTACAGTGCCCGTCACGGCGCTGACCTCGACAAACTCGCTCTTGGTATGGTTGGCGATAATATGGGCCAGCGTCGTCTTGCCCGTACCGGCTGGCCCGTACAGAATCACACTCGACAGCACGTCGTGCTCAATTGCGGCACGCAACCACGAGCCCTTACCGACGGCCTTTTGCTGGCCCACATACTCCTCGAGCGAATTGGGCCGCATGCGCACCGCAAGCGGCGCATTCTGAAAGGAACGCTCACGCGTCGAAGCAGAAAAAAGGTCGTCCATAGCCATCCCGTGCATCAATCAAAAACGTTTTCCACCTACAGTATACCGAATAAATACGAACTACCGTTCGTTAATATAGGTACGGTGCGGAAACTTCAATCCCGGGAACAGCTTGCTCGTCAGCTCGCAGAAATAGCCGTCCGTCATGCTCGCAATGTAATCCACGACCGCCTGGTCCTTATCATCTTGCCAGGCATAGGCGCGATCGTAGTAGGAAAGCTGCTGCTCAATGCGAGAAATATGGTGCTTAAAGATATACGAGGACTCGTCGCCTTCGTTAATATCCCGCAGGCAACGGTCGTAGAGCTTTTCGAAAGCCTCGCGCAACTCCGCTTCGGAGTCGCCTTCGATGCCGCCCTTGCTATAGATCTTCTCGTAGTTCTCGCGCTTAGCGCGGCGGATTTCCTCAAACAGTTCCTCGCTCATCTCGATGCGCGGCTTGCCATAGCTGTGCTCGACGATATCGATGGAAGCATGCGTGAGAATCCAGCTGTTGTACGCTCCGCCCCGGCCGTCGTCAAAGGCGTCGGGTGACAGCAGGCCAGCCGCAATGGCGTCTTGGCGATCGCGCCCCACGTAGGCAAGGATATCCGAGATGCGAACCACGCAGCCCTCGAGCGTCATGGGGCGCAGGTGCTCAATTGCGCTGTAACCTGTGGCAATGCAATCCTCAACCGTCTGATCGAACTGGTCAAAGGAGCCCATGTCCGAAAGTTCAAACACACGTTGCTCGTACTCGCCGTTGTGGCACAGCACGCCGTCAAGCGTCTGGAGCGACACGTTGCGGCCGTACAGAGCGTCGAGCACGCGGACCGACTGTACGTTATGGAAAAAATAACGACCCGTGCGCTCATGGTAAATATCGTTGAGGAATCGCTCACCGGCATGGCCAAAGGGTGTGTGACCCAAGTCGTGGCCTAAGCCAATCGCCTCGATGAGATCGCAGTTGAGCCCCAGGGCGCGCCCGATATCGCGAGCGATGCGCGAGACAAGCTGCACATGCAGGCCGCGACGCGACAGGTCATCGTTGCTGCGAAAACTGAAGACCTGCGTTTTTCCTGCATAGCGGGTGTATGCGGGCAGATGCAGAATCTTTTCGGCATCGCGCATAAAGGCCGGACGCATGAGCGTGCCTTGGTCTGCGACTCGATCGACACGTCGGATGACCTGGTCGTCACCGCATCGATAGGGATTAACGACACCCGAGGCACGGTCGGCGGCGATACGCTCGACCAACTCGGGCGACAACGCCGCGGGAATGCGATCCATACGCGCCTTGATGGCGGCTGTCTGTTGATTGGTTAACATGACATGCTCCTTAAAAAGGGCGCGCAAACGGTTACAGCGTACTACCCACGACCTCGATTATGGCAAATATCGGGACCAAAAACGGCAGCAAAGGCAGGGAGCGCGATTTTGCGATGAGACAGGCGGCGGCAAGGGTCAGGAGCGCAACGGCAAACGCGACGACACCACCCAGGGGATCGAAGGTACAAAGGGCAAAGAGCGCCTTGACATCCCCCATGCCAATGCCGGGAGCGTGGCGAACACGACGCCAGAGCGACTCAGTGAGCACAAGGGCAAGGTAGACGATGACCGCAAGACCGGCGTGGTCAAGCGCCGTGTTAACGCCCTTGTCGAGCCAAACGCCCGCAAGCGCCGCCACGGCACACGCGCCGGCAAGCTCATTGGGAAAGCGTCGCTCACGGGCATCAATCGCCGCGCCGGCAAAGATGCAAATCCAAAACGGGATATAGACCATCGAACACCTCCTTGGGCAGCAGCCCAAACGCAAATACCACCACAAAGGTGCCTGTCCCCTTTGTGGTGGTTTTGATGATGGTTATTTGGCGCCTTGCATGACCTCGTCGAGGGTAACACTTACGGCGTGCTGCGTCGGCACCCAGTCGACCTTTAGGAACAGAGCAGCCACCGTAATGGGGATATAGCTGAACATAAAGATCGGGAAGGTAAACAGGTTGGTCACCAGACGCCACTTTTGCGCGCAGTGAATATGCTTGTACTCAAAGATGGTCGTGAGTAGCGCCAGGATAAAGAAGGTCTGGTACATCATCGCGAAGGTCATAATGAGCGAGGCGGCACAAGCCTGCATCTCGACCTCGGTGGCCAAGAAGCCGTGCGAAAGCCCGCCCACTATGAGGAAGGTTGCATTGGCGAGCATCGAGATCAGCGACAGCAGCATGCCGGGCGCGATCGTCATAAACATGTCGTAGGCGGCAAAGCGATGGTAGCGGAAGGTCGATTTGACCAGATGCTTACCGTAAGTAAAGAACACCTGGTAGAAGCCCTTGGTCCAACGCATACGCTGTTTCCAAGACGCCTTAAATGTCACGGGCTGTTCGTCAAAGAACTCCGCAGGTGCATAGCCAATGCGAATGCCGTGGATGGCGCAGAACGTGGTGAACTGAATGTCCTCAGTCAGCGTGTGGAACTGCCAGCCGTGCATGCCCTCAATTACGCTGGCGGAAATGAGATAGCCCGAACCCGATACAGCGCAGGAAGTCTTGCAGATATTACGCGCATTGTTAAGAAAGCGCGCCTCTCGCAGATACCAGGTGGCATTAGCCGCCGAGATCCACGAGCTGCCGAAGTTCTTGGAGTTGCGATAGCTCGTGACCACATGGAAGCCCTGGTCAAAGGCATCGTTCATCTTGGACACGTAATCGCGGGCGATGACGTTATCGGCATCGAAAATAAAATAGCCCTCAAAGGTATCGGGATACTCGTTGAGAATGCGGTCGAAGCCAAAGTCCATGACCCAGCTCTTGCCCTTGCGAGCGAGGTCATTGCGCTCATAGACGATGGCGCCCGCCTCGCGCGCGAGCTGCGCTGTATTATCGGTGCAGGCATCGGCGACCACGAAGACCTCGATAAGCTCGGACGGATAATCCTGATCCTTGATGGAGCGAACGAGGTTGGCGATCACAGCCTCCTCGTTATGCGCCGCGATAAAGAAGGCATAGCGGTGGAGTTTTTTGGCCTTAGGAGGCGCGACCTCGCCACGAAGAGCGCCAATGACAAAGAAGACCACCTGGTACAGAAAGCAGACCGTGAGCAGCGTGACGACAATCTGGTTGAAGATCACGATGGGTGTGTTGGTTTGTAAAAAGGCGAGCATGCAGGCTCCCAGCAACGCGTTACGTAAACAACCGTATATCTTACCGCAGGCTTACCGAGTTCAAGAAACCACCTAATACTAGCTAGGCTTCGAGCAGACCGAGCTGCGGGACGATTTCGTCACCGGCGGCAGTGCGGCCAAGCGAACGAGGGGCCAGATCATCCAGAACCGCCGCAAGATCCCACGGCAGCTCGTCACGGCACTCAATGCGCTCCCCCGTCACGGGATGATCGAACGCCACGCGCCAAGAATGCAGGAACTGCCTGGTCAGACCCTGATCAGCGCGCGCATCGCACTTACCGTAGAGCGGATCGCCCACGCAGGCGTGGTTGATATGGCGCATATGTACGCGAATCTGATGCGTGCGGCCGGTAAACAGGTGACACTCGACAAGCGTATAGCCGTCGTCGAAACGCGTGGAATCAAAGCGCTCAAGCACCTTGAAGGTCGTGATGGCCTGACGGGCAAAGGGGTCATCGGAAACCGCCATCTTCACGCGGTCGCGCGTCGATCGGGCAATACCGGTGTTGATAGTGCCCTCGTCCATGGCGATGTGACCGTGAACGAGCGTGATATAGCGACGGTCGAGCGTGCGCGTGCGGATAAGATTTTGAAGCGCGCGCTGGGTGTCGTCGTCTTTTGCCGCGAGCATAAGGCCCGAGGTATCGCGATCCAAGCGATGCACGATGCCGGGGCGGTCCTCACCCTGCACGGTACCCAGATGATCGATGCCGCAGTGGTAAACCAGAGCGTTCGCAAGGGTGCCGCTCTCGTGGCCGTGGGCGGGATGGCACACCAGGCCGCGCTGTTTGGAGAGCACGATGAGATAGTCGTCCTCGTAACGAATGTCGAGAGGGATGGCCTCGGGAATCACATCGGTGGGATCATGCGGCTCAGGCAGGTCGACCGAGATGCGGTCACCGGAGCGCACAGCATACTTTTTTGATAGGCAGGTCTCGCCGTTGACGGCAACGGCACCGCCCTCGATCAGATGTGCGCAGGCAGAGCGCGTGGGACAGCCATCGTTGGCGCCCAAATAGGCGTCGAGACGCTGACCAGCGGAATCGTCGGCAACGAGAATATGGATGTCGGCCATTAACGCTCATTCCTTTCGCGAATCTTGCGGGCACGCTCCCCACGCTGCTTGGCTTTGCGTTTTGCGCGGGCCTCGTCACGAGCGTTGAGTTCGGCGGTCGCATCAACCTCGCGAGCGGCAGGGCTCAAGAACATATAACCGATGAGCGCCAGCACGACGCCGACCGTAATGCCGATATCGGCCACGTTAAAGACGGGAAAGTCGATGAAGGTGGTGGCGATAAAATCGGTCACGAATCCAAAGACAAGGCGATCGATCGCGTTGCCGATGGCGCCGCCCGCGACCATGGCCATGCCCACAACCTCCAGGCGGGCGAGCTGAGGCGCGCGAACCAGGTACACGGCAATGGCGACGATAACTGCAAGCGCAAGCGCAGCGAACGCAACGCCATGGCCCTCGCCCATGCTAAAGGCAGCTCCGATATTGCGGACAAACAGAAAATCGATCACGCCGGGAATAACGGTCATATGTAGGGCAGCGCCCACGGCACGAACCGCAAGCTTGGTCAGCTGGTCAACGAGCAACACAACGAGCGCCACCCCACCGGCAACACCCAACCGCCAACGCAAAGGCGGCGTCATATCCGCACCACGACCCAAAGAAATCCCCTACCCTCAAGAACATCGAAATACGTTTAACGCAGTAGATAATCATACCTTGACGCAAGCAAGAAGCGACAAATCTCCCAAGAACGGAAACACCGCAGGTAGAGCATAAATGAGCGAGCGGGTCGCATTTGAGACAAGGTGACGTGAAATGAAAGGGCGCTGACCTTTCGGTCGCGCCCTTGAAATTGAACGTCAGATTGTCCAAA
>CAJMSO010000074.1 GCA_905216075.1 uncultured bacterium
GCCCTGCCGCAGGTTACGTACTTTGAATCGCCTCGTCGCGATACCTTCGATAGCCTTGAGGCAGGCGTAGCGGATTTTTCCCGTATGCTCGAGCATGGCAACGAGGATAAGATCGACCGCCTGCGCGACTACATCGCTCAACACATGATTGAGAACCCCCATGCCGGTGAGCCGGGCTCCAAGGGTGTGCCGCAGGGACGCTACATGCTCGACCACGTCCGCAAGGTTCGTTGGGCGTTTATTGCATGGGAGCCGGTCTCTGCGCCCAGCTCATAGCCTGTTCGCAGCCCGCACCGCCCACTCACTCGGCATCCGCATTCTTTTTGAACTGGGCAAACGCGCTCCACACCGCACCGTTCCTGCGCTATCGTGGGACAGCTCACGTAGATTAAGGCCCCATCGTGGGGCGCCCCATACATAGAAAGCGAGAACCCATGGCACTGACAGGAGCCCAGGTCAAGCAGCTTCGCAGCATGGCCCATCACCTCAACCCCGCCATCATCATCGGTAAGTCCGATGTCAACGAGGGCACCGTCGAGCAGACGGTTGCCTACCTGGAGAAGCACGAGCTCGTTAAGTGCTCCGTGCTCGATGGCTCCAGCCTTTCCGCCCGCGAAGCCGCCGAGGAGCTCGCCGAGCGTTGCCACGCCGATGTCGTTCAGGTCATCGGCCGCAAGTTCTCGCTGTATCGCAAGTCCTCGCGCAAGGACATCGAGAAGATCAAGCTCGTCTAAGAGCCAATGATCCGGCGAGCCAACATATAGCAAGCTTACGGGTGCCCAAGTACTTCGGGCGCCCGTTTTTTTATCGCTCGACCAGCACGCGACTGAGCCGCCCCTCCACCAGGCGCTCGTATAGGCGCCGCGTCTCGGGCTCGGGCACGCCATTGACCTGCTCCCTCAGATGGTGCATATGCCCGCCGTATAGCTCGACGATATCGCGCCGCCGCCCCGCCGCACTGTAGACGCGCATGGCGCAGCGCACCATATCCTCGCGCGCCGTTTCCTGCCGAAGCCCCGACTCCGCTAGCCAAATCGCCGACTGCAGGTCGTTTTCTTCTAGAGCGGCATTTGCCCCCTTAATCATGCAATCGATGTACTTTGACTGCATAATGCGTCGCATGCGCAAAAAGTAGGTGGGATTACAGCCATTGGGAACATACAGCGGTCCGGCATAAAGCTGCTCAATCTTAAGGCACAGCTCAACTAAATGGGGCCCGCGCGCACCCGTGCGATTTCCCAAAACCTCGCGGCTTATCTGGTCAAACAGCCGTACATCGGTCTTGACGTAGTCGCCGTTGAGTCCGATGCATTCATTTTGGATGAGCACACACGACTTGCCATCCGGCGTCGGTCCCAAAGCCGACCGCAAGCGCGATATCGTCGAGTACAGGTTGTTGCGGGCGCTATTGAACTCGGCATGGGGCCACAGCTCCATGGCCAGCGTCTCACGATCGACGAGCGCATCCATGCCCAGCGCAAGCCGCTCGGCAAGTGTCGCCGCCTTCTTGCGGCGCCACATTTTGTCCGTGATGGGAAACCCGTCGCGCTCGGCGCGAAACGCACCAAACATGCGAATCTCGATATGGTCGATGGTATCAACGGCTTCAACCTCGCCAGCCTGGAACAGACGCTCGCCCTCCCCTTCCAAATCGTCGCGCAACGAGTACCGCGACAGCTCGCGCACGGGAAGCTTCTTACGTATCCTGGCCGCCGGCTCGCCCAGACAATGCATGGCAAGGCGCGCAAAGAGCCGATACGATGGCTCTAGAATCCCCGCACGATTCATGGACATCCAGGCCGCAAGATCGCTATCTCGTCCCGCACAGGCCAAATGCAGCGCCACCATCCAGGCTTCTGCTCCACCAACCTGCGTCTGGCTTATATCGAGCAACTCCGCTTCCTCGCGAACCGAAACCATCGATGTATTGCGTAAGTATGCCGCGCGCTCTAGCAGCAGTGCGTTGTCGCGTATGTATCCAATCGATTCCTCGGCAAGCCTGAGCACCTGCACCGCACGGAATTTGGCATTGACCGGACGCCCCTCAGCCAGCGACTGCCAGCCTTCCAGTATCAAGCCAAACAACTGGACTTGATTGTCACGCACACGCACGGCAAAACGGTCGAGCTCATTGAATGCCTGCTCGTCGGTCACCGGCATGCCGGCAAGCAGGCGCCGCGCCGATAATACCATGCGCACCCAGATGGCGAGTGCTCGGATTCCACGCGCTTCGAGTGCCTCGAGCGTCAGGGCCATCTCGTCATCACGCTCGTCAGTCCCTGCATACGACCCATCAAATAGCTCCGTCAACATGCGGTCCGCCCGCACAAACGTCCCCGCGATATCGAGCTCACAATCGTAGGCCTTATCCGTTTTGAGCCCCGCGAGGATCTCACCACCCTTCGCACGCTCGGTCAACCCATGCTTTATCTCGACATGTGCGGACAGCATGTCGAGTACAGCACAAGACGACTCACTTTCCAACGCCGTATGGCTTGCCGGAAGCCCCAGACCACTATCTCCATAACAGGCGGCCGTAAACGCGTGCGCCACCTTCCACGACACGGGATCGAGCTCGCAAATCGCTTGCTCGCCCGCACGCTCGATAATTGAGGCCATATACCGCGCGAGCTTTGTATTGGAGACGCTCACCGCCGCCAGATAGATGCCGAGCGCCTCGTCAGGCGTCGGTTCCGATGCCTGGCCATCTGCCTCGGTCTTTCCCAGCGCCGCGCGGCAGACATCCCCTCCATGCCCCGTCAGGGCCAGATCGACCCCATACTGCCCGGCAAGCTCCAACACCGCACTGCGGTCCAAAAACGCGTCGGCAAGGTCCATCGCGGTATCGCAGCGCCCCGCTTTAATCAATATACGCGCCGCCCGCACAACGAGTTCGGGGCGAATTTCGGCGACCAGCTTGCGCAATCGCAGACGTGCGTTATCCTCGGTACCCAAGCAGGTAAAGCTCCGGTCTGCCGGATCGACGCCAAAAATGGGATAATCGCGGACAAGATAGGACTGGTCAATCGCCGGAAGCCTAACACCGCAAGCCTCGAGCTCCGAAATATTGCCCTCACCCATTAAGACCATCAAGCATGCCACACTAAACAGGGTGTTGTTCTCGAGCGACGCCAGATCAACAAGTGCCGCACCGTAGATATTGACGATCTCGTTTTCGAGCATCTGGGCAACGTCTCCCTGCCCGTATAGTCCCGACTGCATAGCCGAGACGAGCTCGGGCACGCCCTGCGTAAGCTGATAGAAGTCGAGCGATGTGCTGATCGAAAACGCCGATGCCCACGCCGAATACTCATAGGCATGCACCTTGAGCATCTGCGCGTTGACTTTAATCGAATCGCCCAGTCCATGAATCAGCTGGCGATTCGAAGGACGGCAGCTCATAAAGACCCCAACCCCCATAGCACGCAGGCTTCGGATTCGGTCGATCAGCTCCCCGGTCTCGCTCTGGCTGAGGTTAGGCACGTTATCGATTGCAATCAGGGAGTGCGGCTTGTCCTTAAGCTCTTCGGTAACGACCTCGAGCTGCATAAACACCTCGCGCCCAATGGCGCGGTCTGCCTCGATAATCCGCACGGGACCTCGCGTCGGGTCACTTTTAACCTCTTGGGCATACTGCAGCAGCACCGAGGTTTTCCCAAAGCCATCAGGCGCGTAGAGGACTACGATGCCGGCCTTTCGGCCCTTGGCGATAAGTTCGTTCATCAAGCGATCACGCCGCACCGTATAACTACTGCCCAGCGGCATAAGCTCGAGGTCGTCCGTATTGCCCAAATCGTTAACCATGCCCGCTCCTCAACTCGACCACATGGACACCGTAACGCTAGACCATATGTATCGCTAGATGAATAGAGCGATGCTACGGTTTAGGATGTTTGTTGGTACGCAAATGGCAAGTTTTTGTTCAGCGTGGTCCGATTGAAACTTATCCCCCAACCAATCAGTCTTTGCGCAGGTCAATGCGCTTGCCAGCTTGTCCCATCCTTTGGCAGTGTACCTCAAATGAGCGCTGTTCAATTGTGTTGCGCAACTCACCTAACGCTAGCTACCGTCTGCGACCTTTTCATAGCATTTATGCATAGTATCTGTTATGGAATGAATCATGCTGCACCAGACGCACCCGTCAAGTTCGCTGCAAGATTTTCGTCAAGCACACGGCGCGCGCTCAGCAAAAAGGCCCCCGCAAAGCGGAGGCCTTCGGCAAAGCCATGTCGAGGTGATAGGCTTTCGCTACTTGCAGAGCGAAAGGGCGGCCTCGTCGGCAACGACAACGCAGTTGGTGTGCAGTTGCAGGATCGAGGCAGGGCACTCGGGGGTAACCGGACCATAGCACATGTCATGCACGGCCTGTGCCTTGGCCTCGCCGTTGGCGACAACCAGGATCATGCGGGCATACATGATGGTCTGGGTACCCATGGTGTAGGCCTGACGGGGCACGTCGTCGATGCTGTCGAACAGGCGGCTGTTGGCCTGAATGGTGCTCTCGGTGAGGTCGACACAGTGCGTACCCTTGGAGAAGTGGTCATCGGGCTCGTTGAAGCCAATGTGACCGTTGTTACCGATGCCGAGCAGCTGCAGATCAGGGTAACCGGCAGCAGCGACGATCTTGTCGTACTCAGAGCAGGCAGCGGCAGCGTCGGGATTGGAGCCATCGGGCACATGCGTGTTGTTCAGGTCGATGTTAATGTGATCGAAGAAGTTCTCACGCATAAAGTAGTGGTAGCTCTGGGGATCGTCGTGCGAAAGGCCACGATACTCGTCGAGGTTGTAGGTGCTGACCTCGGCAAAGTCGACGTCACCCTTCTCGTACCAAGCGGCGAGCTGCTTGTAGGCACCAATCGGGGTGGAGCCGGTGGCAAGACCCAGTACGCAATCGGGCTTGAGGATAACCTGGGCCGAGATGATATTGGCGGCCTTGCGGCTCATATCCTCGTAGTCTTTAGCTTTAATGATCTTCATTACGCATCCTTTCTCGTACAAGAGAGGCAAGGCTTTCCTTACAAGCACTTGCCCGCGGCCCGCGTCGGCCGCAACCAACGTGTGCGGCCACCAGGGCGAGGTCGCGTAATGTATGTGTCTCGTGTCTAGCCGCGTCGAGGCCCCTGCCCGTCCACGGTGACCCAAAGCTGTTTAGCTTCGGACGTTTCCCATCTTGCCACGGAGGGCGCCCTCTTTCAAGGGCGCCCTCCGTAAACGTGTTTGAATTGTAGGCTAAAGGCCGAGCGCGCTCACTAGCGCTCGCGAGCGACGATGAGTTGGTCCATCTCCTCGACATGCTCGCCAATGGAGCCCTTGATGCTCGAGAACTCAACGGAGTTGCACACCAAGATAGGAACCGTCACATCGTAACCCTCGGCAGCAATTGCCTCGCGATCGAACTCGATGAGCACGTCGCCCTTATGGACGATGTCGCCCACTTGCGCATGTACGGTAAAGTGCTTGCCCTCGAGCTGAACAGTGTCCAAACCAACGTGGATGAGCACGTCCAGACCATCGACCGTGTTAAGCGCAACGGCGTGTCCAGTGGGAAAAATGGCCTCGACCTTGGCGTCTGCCGGCGCAATCACGCGCGTGCCAGTAGGCTGAATCGCCACGCCCTGGCCCAAAAGGCCGGTGGCAAATGTCTGGTCATTGACCTCGGACAACGGAATGACGTCGCCCGAGATGGGAGCATCCAGCGTAAGGACTCGACCACGCATACCAAAAGACCTTAGGACTTTAGTGAACATGCTCCCCCTCGGACATACCAATCAATCAAAATAACCTTGTCAGTTTACCACTTGGCACCCGTTTTTGGCCATTAGGGAAGTTCGCGCTTGACAACCTCGACGATGTCGTCGACAACACGCTGGGTCAGCTCGTGCGTCTCGGCCTCGGCCATCACGCGGACCAGCGGCTCGGTACCGCTCGGGCGCACCAGAATGCGGCCGCGGCCGTCAAGCTCCTTCTCGGCAGCAGCGACGGCATCCCAGATGGGCTGGCAATCGTCCAGACCAGCCTTGTTGTCGGAATGCACGTTGACGAGCACCTGCGGGTACTTCTTCATGATGCCGGCAAGGTCGGTGAGGGTACGACCGGTGCGCTTGAGCACGGCCAGCAGCTGCAGAGCCGTCACCAGGCCGTCACCGGTGGTGTTGTGCTCCAGGAAGATGATGTGGCCGGACTGCTCGCCACCGATAACAGCACCGTCCTCGAGCATGCGCTCAAGAACATAGCGGTCGCCCACGGCGGTCTGGACCATCTCAAAGCCCTGCTCCTTCATTGCGATGGAGAAGCCCAGGTTGCACATGACGGTCGAGACGATCTCGGAGTTGGCGAGCTTGCCGCGAGCAGCAAGGTCGGAGCCGCAGATAGCCAGGATGTAGTCGCCATCAATCTCGTTGCCCTCGCTGTCCACGAACAGCACGCGATCGGCGTCGCCGTCGTGGGCAAGGCCGATATCGGCGTGGGTGCGCAGCACGAGCTCGCGCAGGGGCTCAAGGTGCGTGGAGCCACACTCAACGTTAATGTCAGTGCCGCAGTAATCGGTGTTGATGGCATGGACCGTGGCGCCCAGGCGCTGCAGCGCGGCGGGCGTGGTCTGGCAGGAAGCACCGTGACCGCAGTCGACGGCAACAACCAGGCCGTCGAGCTTAAGGCCGTCGAGCGTGCTGATGGCATGATCGACATATGCCTTGCGGGCGTCATTCATCTTGATGATGTGACCCACACCGGCGCCGGTCGGCAGCGTGTCGGCAGCCATGGCCTCCTCGGACATGACCCAGGCGCTGATCTCTTCCTCAACCGCGTCGGGAAGCTTCATGCCCTTGCGGCTAAAGAACTTGATGCCGTTGAACTCCGGCGGATTGTGCGAAGCAGAGATGACGATGCCGCCATCGAGCTCGTTTTGGACGGTGAGCAGCGCCACGGCCGGCGTAGGGATAACGCCGCAGCAGTGCGGACGGCCGCCCTCGGCCATGATGCCGGCGGTCAGCGCGCTCTCGAGCATGGTGCCCGAAAGACGCGTGTCGCGGCCGATGCAGATATCCGGGCCGAGGAACTTGGTCGCCGCGCGGCCCAGGCGAAACGCGAGGTCGCACGAGAGGTCGGCGTTGGCGACGCCACGGACGCCATCGGTACCGAAGATGTTCTGGGGCATAGGATCGCTCCTTCCCAAGTGGGCAAAACGCAGTCGCCCACCCTAGTCGAAAAAGAAAAGCGGGACCCGCCGAGGAATCGGCAGGCCCCGCTTGTACATTGTATCTCGTAAGGAGATAAAACCTTAGCGCTTGGAGAACTGGGGAGCGCGGCGGGCCTTCTTGAGGCCGTACTTCTTGCGCTCGACCACGCGAGCATCGCGCGTAAGGAAACCGGCCTTCTTGAGGTCAGCACGGTAGTCGCCAGCGTTCAGAAGAGCGCGAGCGATGCCCAGGCGCAGAGCGCCGGACTGACCGGAGATGCCGCCGCCATCGCACAGAGCGATAACGTCGAACTGACCGGCGGTGTCGGTCACCTTGAAGGGAGCAAGGGCGTTCTCAACGAGCTGATGACGGCCGAAATACTGCTCGGCGTCACGCTTGTTGATGGTCACCTTGCCGGTGCCGGGGACGAGACGGACGCGGGCGACGGCGTTCTTACGACGGCCGGTACCCTGGTAGACAACGGTGTTCTCAGCCATCTTTAAGCCTCCAGCTCAATCTTCGTGGGGTTCTGGGCAGCGTGCGGATGCTCGGCACCAGCGTAGACCTTAAGCTTGGTCATCTGGGCACGGCCGAGGGTGGTCTTGGGCAGCATGCCGCGAACGGCGCGCTCGATGACCTTCTCCGGGTGCTTCTCCATAGCCTGGCGGAAGCTCTCAGCCTTGAGGCCGCCGTTGTAGCCGCTGTGGCGATAATAGGTCTTCGTGTCGGCCTTGTTACCGGTAAGCTGGACCTTATCGGCGTTGATGACGACAACGAAGTCGCCGCAGTCGCTGTTGGGCGTGAACTGGGGCTTGTTCTTACCGCGCAGAATCATTGCGATCTGGGTGGCAAGACGGCCCAGGACAGCACCATCGGCGTCGACGAGAACCCAGTTGCGCTGGACCTCGCCCTGCTTGGCGTAGTGAGTCGATTTCGAAATCACTTAGACTCCTCCATGTACAGTACGTGTTGTTACAGAGATTCACGGGGCTCTGCAAGTAACCCGTCCATATTACCCCGCTCGCCG
>CAJMSO010000075.1 GCA_905216075.1 uncultured bacterium
GCGTCAGAGCCGCAGTACGGGCGGCAGGCGCCGGAGCGTCCTCACCGGCACCCTCTGCGCCGCGCGCCGCAGGCAGCGCCATCTGCAGATACGTATCGGCAAGATATGCCTCATCGAACTCGGAGCGATCGGAATCCAGCAGATAGGCAGCGACCACGGTATCGAAGATACGCGTGGAATCGGTAGCGAGCGGATCCATGAGCTCGGGCTCAGAAGAATCGACGGGCGAAAGCTCGTGCAACAGCGCCTTCATATCCGGGCTCGCCACGCGACCCTCCATAAACAGACGCGCGAGCACGCCGGCAATCACGCCGTGAACGAAGTTGAAGCCCTCAACCTCAGCCGCCGCACAGCTGTCGCCCTCCTCGAGCGCGAACAGGCCCTTGGACGTCGCCAACCACAGCGTGCGCGTCAGTCCAAAGAGCGCGCCCTCTTCCTTGTCGTCGTCCACCACGGCGGCGACCCACTCGCCCGCCTCGATCGCACGCGAAACCTCGGACGCCACGGCAGCAAGCGCCTCGGCATCGCCGGCAGCAGCGCGCATAACGGGGGGAATCTCAAACGTGCTTGCAGCGGCCGCAGCCCCACCCTCGCCACCGATCAATGCCAAGAAACGGTTCTGCATGGCCGTAATGCCGAGCGTGCCCAGCGCCGCGGACACTTCGTCGGCAGAAAACGCCGGGAAGGACGTTTCGTCAAAGTCGAGCTCGACAGGCGCATCGGTGCGAATGGTTGCGACCTTGCGGCTCAGTAGCGCATCGTCGATGTGCGCACGCAAGTTCTCGCCCATCTTGCCCTTGACCTCGTCAGCATGCGCGATGACCTCGTCCAAGCTGCCGTACTGCGCAATAAGCGCGCTCGCCTTTTTGGGGCCGATGCCCGGTACGCCGGGAATGTTGTCCGACGTATCGCCCTTTAGTCCGTAAAAATCGGGCACGAGCGCCGGCGTAATGCCGTGATACAGGTCATCCACGCTCTCGGGCGTCATAATCGCTACGTCGGACAGGCCCTTGCGGGTCGAGACCACGTTGACGTGCTCGGTCACAAGCTGATACATGTCGCGGTCGCCGGTCACCAGCAGCATGTCGCAGCCTGCCTCCTCACCCAGGCGCGCCATGGTTCCCAGAATATCGTCGCCTTCCCAGCCCTCGGACTGCAGAATCGGCACGTTGAGCGCCGTGAGCAGCTCCTTGATCATCGGAAACTGCGCGTGCAGATCGGGGTCCATGGGCGGGCGTTGCGCCTTATACTGCGGCAGCATCTCCATGCGCACGCGTGGCTTGCCCTTGTCAAACGCCACGACCACACCGTCGGGGTTAAAGGCATCGATCATCTTGAGAAACATGTTCAGAAAGCCAAAGATCGCGTTGGTGGGGCGACCGTCCGGCGCGTTCATGGTCGGCGGCACGGCGTGGAAGGCGCGGTGCATGAGCGAGTTGCCGTCAATAACGGCAAAGGTGCGGCGCTTGTCAGACATATTGAATACCTCGCTTTGGGCTGGGCACGGTTTGCTCACACCAGTTAACACGCTCCCTGCCCCGCGGCCACAGCACATCAAGCTCCCCTGCCACTGTGAGCCCGCGCGTGATACGATGGCTCACGGTACATCAACCAGCACGATCGATCCGAAAGGAGCCTGCGTCATGGAGCGTCCCTGCGCATGGAAAAAGTACACGCCACAGCAAGTCGAGGAGCTCGAGGAGCTTTGCCGCGGCTATAAGCAGTTTTTGAGCGAAAACAAGACCGAGCGCCTGTGCGTCAAGGCCGGCATCAAGATGGCCGAGGAGGCGGGATACGTCGACCTGGAGACCGTAATCGCCGAAGGCCGCGAGCTCAAGGCAGGCGACAAGGTGTATGCCGCTAACCACGGCAAGGACCTTATGCTCGTCAACCTGGGAACCACCCCGCTCGAGCAGGGCTTTAACATCCTGGGCGCCCACGTGGACTCGCCGCGCCTGGACCTCAAGCAAAATCCCGCCTTCGAGGCCGGCGACATGGCCTACCTCGACACGCACTACTACGGCGGCGTCAAGAGCTACCACTGGGTGGCCTCCCCGCTCGCACTCGTAGGCGTCATCTGCAAAAAGGACGGCACCACCGTCGACATCAACATCGGCGACAAGGCGGACGACCCGGTCTTTACCATCTCCGACCTGCTGATCCACCTCTCGAGCGAGCAGATGTCCAAGCCCGCCAAGGACGCCGTCGACGCCGAGATTCTCGACGTGATCGTGGGCGGCCGTCCCGTCAAGTTTGACGAGGACGACAAGGACGCCCCCAAGGAGCCCGTCAAGCAGATGTTCCTGGACATCCTCAAGGAGCAGTACGACGTCGAGGAGGAGGACTTCCTCTCCGCCGAGATCGAGGTCGTGCCCGCCGGCCCCGCCCGCGACATGGGCCTCGACCGCTCCATGATTTTGGGCTATGGCCACGACGACCGCGTCTGCGCCTACCCCTCCATGCTCGCCCAGATCAATGTGGCCAATGTCGAGCGCACGAGCATCACGCTCATCGTCGATAAGGAGGAGATCGGCTCCGTAGGTGCCACCGGCATGACGAGCCGTTTCTTCGAGAACACCGTCGCCGAGATCATGACGCTCGCCGGCGAGGATAGCCCGCTGACCCTACGCCGCGCACTCGCCCGCAGCCGCATGCTCTCCTCCGACGTGTCTGCCGGCTTCGACCCGGGCTATGCCGGCAAGTTCGAAACCAAGAACGCCGCCTTTATGGGTCGTGGCCTGTGCTTTAACAAGTACACGGGCAGCCGCGGCAAGGGCGGTTCAAACGACGCCGACGCCGAGTACGTGGCCCTCGTCCGCGACATCATGGACGAGGCCGGCGTGGACTTCCAGACCTGCGAGCTCGGCCGCGTCAACGCGGGCGGCGGCGGCACCATCGCCTACATCATGGCCAAGTACGGCATGAACGTCATCGACTCCGGCGTTGCCGTCCTGTCCATGCACGCCCTGTGGGAGGTCGCTAACAAGGCCGATATCTACGAGGCCTATCGCGGCTACAAGGCCTTCCTCGAGCGCGCCTAACCAACCCTTCATCAGTTGCGGTGAAATAGTTCCTAAATAGCCCTTTAGACAGGTCGAACAAGAACTATTCCACCGCAACTTCTTTTTTGGCAGAGGAGAATCCATGTTGCAGGTCATCATTTCGCCCGCCAAGCAGATGCGCGCGGCCCAAGATGCTTTTGAAGTCCTGGGCATTCCGCCCTTTGCGCGCGAGACAGCTCGACTGCATCGCGCGTTGCTAGATATCGAGCGAAATGAAGGCAGCGACGGCTTGCAGGCGCTGTGGAACGTGAGTGACAAACTGCTGGGGCCTTGCCTCAACACCCTGCATGAGTTCGGGCCCATCCTGAAATGCGGCGATCTCGACAATCCCGCACTCGCCCGTCACCTCTCCCCTGCCGTCATGTCCTATCACGGCATTCAATACCAAAGCATGGCGCCCGAGGTCATGGATGCCGCACAGCTCACATGGCTGCAAGACCATCTGTGGATCCTCTCGGGCCTTTACGGATGCGTACGCCCCTTTCATGCCGTCGAACCATATCGGCTGGAGATGGGCGCGAAGCTCGCCGTCGACGATGCCCGAGACCTCTACGCATTTTGGAGCGATAAGCTCGCGCGAGCTATCGCCCCGGCAGGTTCAAACACCACGATCGTCAACCTCGCCAGCGTAGAGTATGCCAAAGCCGTTCTGCCCCACCTCGCGGGCGACGCCACAGCCGTCACGTGCCTCTTTGGCGAGGGTATCCGCAACGGGAAGCCCATCCAACGGTCGACCGCCAGCAAAAAGGCACGCGGTTCGATGGTCCGCTGGATGGCAGAAAACAAGCTCGAGGACGCCGGCCGTCTCACCGAGTTCAACATCGGCTATCGCCACGTCCCCGAGCTCTCATACCTAGGCACCCTCGTGTTCATCAACGAACAGATGCTCTAGAGCCGGCACCCAACACTGACCCGCTCAGCCTTCTCTATATAACTTGCGGTGGAATAGTTCCTATTTGAGCCTTTTATCGCACAAACAGGAACTATTCCACCGCAACTTTTATGATTTGGCCGGCTAGGTGCGACACCTATTCTGCTAGGCCGTCGGCCTTTGCAATCCCGTTTGTCGAACCGTCCTGATAGACAATCTTGACGTGCTCGACCTCGGACACCGCAACACCCGACGGGGGCTCCAGGCGCCATTCCGTCAGCGCGATATCCATCGTCGTGGGCACATCTCCTTGATCTTTGAGCTTCACCGTGAGCGTTTTGAGCGTCGCGTCAAACGTCACGCGTTCGATTTCTTCACCTGGAATGGACCCACCACTCAGCTGCAACTGCACAAACTCATCGCACGGGTACCAATAATCGCCCGGAACGGCGAGCGTATTGGCATTACCGCCGGTGCTCCTCACCGTCATAATCGGCAGGCCCTCGTCGGCCTCAAACTCCCAGGCGGCGCCGCCGCGACCGCCAAACGTCCAGATACAAAAGGCAATCACCAGCACGGCAAGCACCGCAAAACCAATCGCGACAAGGCCATGGTGCGCGCGGCTCTCCTCGGCCGATACATCCCATTGCGTCTCACGATATAGATGCTTGTCTTCCATGTTCGCCTCCCCACAGGCACGCTCGTTGGCCCAATCGTACCCATTCAGGCTATACTTGAGCCCATGACATAAACGGGGAGCTTGCGGGACAAGACGGCAGGCTGAGACTGGGCGCGCCCGCCCTGACCCGCAAACCTGATATGGGTAATGCCAACGAAGGGAGCCGTGCCAATGAGCACACAGACCGAGCCCAAGCTCGTCACGCAAATCGACTTCGCCCGCGCCGGGCAAATCACACCGCAGATGAAAGAAGTCGCCGAGCGCGAGCATCGCGACCCCGAGTACATCCGCGAGCGCGTGGCAGACGGCCGCATCGCCATTCCCGCCAACATCGTGCATATCAAAAAGGGCATGCGTGCCTTTGGCGTCGGCGAGGGCCTGTCCACCAAGGTCAACGTCAACCTGGGCATCTCGGGCGACAAGGCCGATGCCGCCGAGGAGTGGAAGAAGGTCAAGATCGCCGAGGACTTTGGCGCCGACGCCATCATGGACCTCTCCAACTCGGGCAAGACGCGCCAGTTCCGCCAGCAGCTCATCGACGAGACGCCGCTTATGGTGGGCACCGTCCCCATGTATGACGCCATCGGCTACATGGAAAAGCCGCTGGTCAAGCTGACCAAGGACGATCTGCTCGAGGTCGTGCGTGCACACGCCGAAGACGGCGTGGACTTTATGACCATCCACTGCGGCATCAACAAGTCGGTCATCAAAACCTTTAAGGAGACCGGCCGCCTCATGAACATCGTCAGTCGCGGCGGCTCGCTGCTGTTTGGCTGGATGGAAGTCACCGGTAACGAGAACCCCTTCTACGAGTTCTACGACGAGGTGCTCGAGATCTGTCACGAATACGACGTGACGATCTCGCTCGGCGACTCCTGCCGCCCGGGCTGCCTCTACGACTCCAACGACGCAACCGAGACCGCCGAGATGATCGAGCTGGGCAAGCTGTGCAAGCGCGCTTGGGCCGCCGGCGTCCAGGTTATGGTCGAAGGCCCGGGTCACATGGCGCTCGACGAGATCGCCGCCAACATGAAACTGCAGAAGCGCCTGTGCCACAACGCCCCGTTCTATGTGCTCGGGCCGCTGGTGACCGATATCGGCGTGGGCTACGACCACATCACCGCTGCCATCGGCGGCGCCATCTCCGCCAGCTCCGGTGCCGACTTCCTGTGCTACGTGACGCCGGCCGAGCACCTGTGCCTGCCCAACGCCCAGGACGTGCTCGATGGCCTCATGGCCACCAAGATCGCCGCACACGCCGCCGACATCGCCAAGAAGGTGCCGCACGCCCGCGACATGGATGACAAGATGGGCCAGGCACGCCGTAAGCTCGACTGGGACGCCATGTGGAAGTGCGCGCTCGACCCGGTCACCGGCAAGAAGCGCTACGAGGAATCCCCCGCCGCCACCGAGGGCACTTGCACCATGTGTGGCAAGATGTGCGCCGTCCGCACCGTCAACAAGGTGTTCGAAGGCACGACGATCGATCTCGGCATGGAGGACTAGCCTTATCGCCGCGATCGCCTATGGGCTCGCCGCAGCACCTGCCAATTGTTAACCTGTGAACATTTGCTTCCATTTGCGTAAAGATTGCACCGCCCGCCCGGGATCGGCATACAGCCGGCCCGGGCACTTTATAATGCAGGCTTAAAGACCCATTTGAATCCAACCGAACAAGGGAGCGAACATGGATCGCAGTAAGGTACCCGCCGTTCTATCCATCGCAGGATCCGATTCCAGCGGTGGCGCCGGCATTCAGGCCGACATCAAGACCATCACGGCGCACCGCCTGTATGCCGAGACGGCCATCACAGCCATCACAGCGCAAAACACACTGGGCGTTACCGCCGTGCAGAACATCTCCCCGGATATTGTCGCAGCGCAGATCGATGCCGTTTTTGACGATATACGACCCAGCGCCATCAAGATCGGCATGGTCTCCTCTGCCGAGATTATCGAGGTTATCGCCGACCGCTTGAGCGCCTGGGACGCACAAAATATCGTCGTCGACCCCGTCATGGTCGCCACCTCGGGTGCTCGCCTCATTGCCGAGGATGCCGCTGAGGCACTCACCCGCCGCCTGTTCCCGCTGGCGACCGTTATCACGCCCAACATTCCCGAGGCCATGGCGCTGCTCGATTATGAGGTCGATTCCGAGCGCACGCAGCAAAATGCCGCCATGCTTCTCACCCGTCGCTTTGGCTGCGCGTCTCTCGTTAAGGGCGGGCATTTTGTCAACGAGGCCAACGATGTGCTAGCAGAGCCCGCGCCGCTCGATGACGAGGGCAACCACCTGGGCGATCCGCTCACCACGTGGTTCCGCCACAAGCGCATCGAGACCGGCAACACGCATGGCACCGGTTGCACGCTCTCGTCCGCCATCGCCTGCGCGCTGGCCCAGGGCATGGATCTTGCCGATGCCGTCAACGCCGGCAAGGCCTACCTAACGGGTGCTCTGGCCGCCGGCTTTGACATGGGCAAAGGCTCCGGCCCCGTCAACCATATGTGGCAGTACTGAGGCAGTTTGCCGCAGCTCGCTATTGATGCTGACCAACAGGCAAAACACGCTGACTGTACCGCAACACGCTGACCGCACTTAGGGTTTTGCGCACACTTAGGATATTCGAGGGATACGAGAAAGGGGCCGTGGCGACGAACCGCCACGGCCCCTTTTGTTGTTATCGCCCGCTGTCGCTAGCGCCGGTTGATGCTCACGATGCAGAGCCCGATTGTCGCCACGGTGCCGCCAAAGAGCGCGCCGAGCACGAACGTCAGCGCGATCATCGGCGAGTCCCGTCGGAGATGTAGACCTGCAGGCGGTCGAGCGCGTGGCTGTAATAGCCGGCGTAATCGTCTCCGCCATACGTGGTTCCGTCGTCGCAGACCTCGCCCCACCATCCGGCATGATCGACATCCTGAGAGCGGTAGTAGACCTGACGGTAGTCACCGCCAGGCGTGACGTAGTACATCTGGACACCATCGATGGTCTGGCCCCAGACGCCCGCCATACCGTTCACGCTGTCGCCGTAGGATGCGGCCTGCACCCAGTCGAGCCATCCGGATTCACGGGTGTGGACGCGATAGCGTAGGGTGCCGGTATCGGCCCATGCGATTAACATGTCATGGGAGCCGTAAGGCATGCCCGCGAAGCCGTTCTCGCTGGAGTCGTCAAAGTTCGTTACCTCGGAGTTCCAGCCGCCGCCGCGGTTGTGCAGCGCATAGTGGACGTTTACGCAGGCGCCAGTCGATTTCGGGAAGCTGGCCGCCGGTGAGCTGTAGCCGTCCCCCTCATAGGTCCCGCCGTTGCCGCTGGTCGGCGCGATGGGTGCGACATAGCCGCTGCCGAGATAGGCTGCGACCGCCTGCTTGAACTCCCACCAGCTCTTGCCGTACTGGGCGAAGTAGCCAGTGGGATCGGTGTGGTCGGAACCACCCCAGCGCTGGGCTGCTTCGTAGTGGGAAAGCAGGCGCGACGTGTCCCAACCATGGGTGCGGAGTTCATCGCCAGCCCACTTCACTGCCTCATTCCATTGCTTGGCAAAATCGCTGGCATTGGTGGCGTGCGCGAGCTCAATGCCGAT
>CAJMSO010000076.1 GCA_905216075.1 uncultured bacterium
TCCCGTCGCCCCGGTGACGGCGGCGGCAAGCGCAAGTAACACACGCGTCGCGCGGTAAGGCGAGATGAGTTTGGGCCCCGAGCAGACTATGCTCGGGGCCCTTTTTAGTGCAAAGAGGTCAGGTTAATCTGCACCAACGTCTTGAAGTTGCGGTGGAATACGGACTGTTTTGGCCTTTTGAGCAACCTCTTCGACGGCATCGACCACTACGAGAAGACGGGCGAGATCGACGAGAGCACGTTCTATGCGGGCAGCCACGGCGACTGGATTGCCGACCTGGCTATCGCTCTGAAGAACGACACCAAGCAGCGCTTCCTGGTCATTTGCGAGAACAAGGGCGCTATCCCCAACATGCCCTACGACGCTATGGTCGAGCTGCCTGCCTACATTGGCAAGAACGGCCCCGAGGTCATCAGCCGCGACAACATTCCGCTGTTCCAGCAGGGTCTCATGATGCAGCAGCTGAACTCCGAGAAGCTCGTGGTCGAGGCCACGATCGAGGGTTCGTACGAGAAGGCGCTCAAGGCCTTCACGCTCAACAAGACCGTGCCGTCGATGAAGGTCGCCAAGGAAGTTCTTGACGACATGATCGAGGCCAACAAGGGTTACTGGCCCGAGCTTAGCTAAAGACAGAAGGTCGCTGGCGCAAAAGAGTCGCTGACCGCAAAACTTGATTAATGCCCCGTTCGCGTGCTTGCGCGGACGGGGCATTGTCGTTTGGTGCAAAGGGCTGATATGGGGGATGGGCTCTCTGACATCAACGCAGGGCATGAGGTTTTCTGCTGACGCGCGGCGGCTGCGGTGCCCGGGCGGACACGCCGGGGATTCCGCCCGCTGCCTGGCGCCCTTGCCGCCACCCGGCTTCCGCGCTCGCATTCTTCTGGATGTGGGCGTGTTTTTTCACGGCACGCATGGGTCCCCCGGGGCGCGCCGTGCATTTTCGGGAGTTTTCAGCAAGCCGGGGTGGCTGCATACGCGCCGGAAGCGTCTATTTGATCTCGCGAGATCCCTTGACGGGCGATTTGGGTTGGCAGACGGGGCCCGGCGCGGCGATAACGCGCGTTTCGCGCCGCGCCGTGCCCCCAAAACGATGCCGATCGCGCGGCGTTCCCGGTTCGCGGCGCCGCCGGCGGGGGCCGCGATGCTGAAAACTCCGGTTTTTGCACGGTCCAAGCGGGGGTACGTTGGGACGGGAAGGGGCACCCCCGTCTATTTATGCATGGCACAAGCGAAAATATGCAAGACAATAGGGCGCCATGCGCCGGATGCCCAGATTGGGCGCGCCGTACGCCGGCGTTCGCCGCGTCCCTTCCGCGCCGTGCGCGAATCAAAAGGCGAGGGCAGTTATGGGCGTGCGGGCGGCCCTGCTGACGGCGGGGTTGCAGCGGAGCTTGCGCTTGCCGTGGGCGACGGTGCTCGACGGCCGCATGCTGTTGCTTGCCACGCACGATGCCGCTGACGCTCGGGCCCTCGATATCTCGGACATCATCACGCTCTAAATACTTATTCAGCAACAAATGATCCGTTTTTTCTCCGTCCCCATGGGGTCAGGTGTGGTATTCTATCTGCAGGGTAATACTTAAGAATACCAAGTAATACCAACGCCGTAGAAACAAACTCCAGATGCGGGCCAATCGGGTTGCCTTCACAGCCCGTCGCCCAGCCGCGTGGCCCGCATCTATCCGCACTACCGTCGTTTCAAAAAGGAAGCGCCATGGCAGAACACATGACCCCGGTTGTCGCGAAGGTCTTGCCCGAGGAAAAGGCGGCCTTCGCGGCGGCAACCCAGCTCGTGGGCACCACGCCGTCCAACGCCATCCGCATGTTTATCGCCGCGTTCAATCGCTGCGGCACCTTTCCGTTCGACATTTCGCCCAGCGGGGCCTTTGGCACTGCGCCCGATTCTCATCAATAAGTGATCCGTTTTCCTCCGTCCCCATGGGATCAGCTCTCTGCCGAGTTGTGGTAGAACTAGGGAACGGTTTTGAGGAGGTTGGCATGCTCAATGCGATGATTTGGGCGCTTGCCTGTTTTGGCGTTGTCGCTGCCGATATAGCCCTGAGCGTGGTTCTGTTTTCAGTTCTCGATGCTGTATCGGTGCTGACGGGCTATCCGATCGACAATCTCGATATCCAATGGTTCCAGGCCGCCGCTCAGACGGCGTCGTTTTTGATGGCGCTGCTTTGGTGGCGTTATCTTTGGCCGCGCTCGTTTATGGCGCGCTGGCAGGGCGAGCGCCCGCTTGGCGGGGGAGCGCGTGGGGCGTGGAAACGCATCGCCTGCGTTATCGTGATCGGTCTTGCCCTGCAGGTGGTCGTTGGCTACGTGACCGACGCTGTGCTGTCGCTGTTGCCTGATGCCGCGGCCGATTACAGCGAACTTGTCGAGGAGACGGGCATGGGCGACACGAGCTATCTGGCCGTCCTGACCACGGTGCTCGGCGCTCCGTTTTGCGAGGAACTGCTGGTGCGTGGCATTATTTTTGAGTTTTCGCTCCGAGCGTTTAATCCGCAGTGCCGTCCGCTCTGGAAGCGCCGGCGTCGCGCGAGCGCACAGGACGGCGCCATGGTGCCCTGGGCGGCTCCAAGCACGTGGGGTATCGCCGCGGCGACTGTGTTGCAGGCGGCGATCTTCGGTTTTATGCACATGAATTGGGTGCAGGGTTGCTACGCGGGCGCTGCCGGTCTGGTCTTTGGCTGGGTGCTCGTGACCACCGGAAAGCTCCGTTACGCAATCCTGTTGCACTTTGCCTTTAACGCCGGGTCGTATCTCATGGGCCTGCTGTGGTTTGTGAACACGCCGTTCGACGTGGCAATTACGGTCGCTATCGCCGGCGTCATCCTCGTTGAGGCAATGCGCTCGCTGCGCCACGTGTGTGGGATGGACGCAGCGAGCGCACCGCTGCCCTAGTTGCGACGTCCGCCGCCGTTGGCGCCCTGTCGTCCCTGGGCCGCGCGATTGCGGCCGGCGGTGTTCTGCGCACGCGACATGCCGCCGTGGCCCTTGCTGCCCTTAGGACCCTTGCCGGCGGCGCCACCGTGAACCTTGCCGCCCTTCTTGCCGGTGCCATGCCCACCGCCGGCAGACGTCTCGCCCGGGCGTGGCGGCACGGGGCGAATCAGGCAATGCTTGGTATAGCCGATCAGGTCACGACGCCCGGCCTTCTCTAGCGCCTCGCGCACCAGCTTGTAGTTCTCGGGCTTGCGATACTGGATGAGCGCGCGCTGCATGGCCTTCTCATGCGGGTCGCGCGCCACGTAGATCGGCTGCATGGTGCGCGGATCTACACCGGTGTAGTACATGCAGGTCGACATGGTGGACGGCGTGGGGTAGAAGTCCTGCACCTGCTCGGGCATGTAGCCCATGTCGCGCACGGCTTCGGCAAGGTCCACGGCTTCCTTCATCGTCGAGCCTGGGTGGCTCGAGATCAGATACGGCACCACGTACTGCTTGAGCCCGTACTCGCGGTTCAAGCGTTCAAATTTACGACAGAATGCGTCGTAGACGGCTCGGCTCGGTTTGCCCATCACGGACAGCACCGCGTCGCTCACGTGCTCGGGTGCCACGCGCAGCTGGCCCGAGACGTGATGCTCCAGCAGCTCGCGCAAAAACTCGTCCGAGGTATCGGCCATGGTGTAGTCAAAACGGATGCCGCTGCGGACGAAGACCTTTTTGACGCCCGGCAGCTGGCGCAGGTCGCGTAGCAGCTGCGTGTAGCCGCTCTCGTCGACCACCATGTTCTTACACACGCTCGGCCACAGGCAGCGCTTGTTCTTGCACACGCCGTGCTTGAGCTGCTTGTCGCAGGCCGGGCGGCTAAAGTTTGCCGTCGGTCCGCCCACGTCGTTGATGTAGCCCTTAAACTCGGGATCGCGCGTGAGCAGCTCGGCCTCGCGCATGATCGAATCGTGGCTGCGCATCTGCAGTACGCGACCCTGGTGGAAGGTGAGGGCGCAAAACGAGCACTCGCCAAAACAGCCGCGGTTGGAGCTGATCGAAAACTTGATTTCGGCAAAGGCCGGCACGCCGCCTGCCGCGTCGTAGTCGGGATGCCAATCGCGTGCGTAGGGGAGCTCGGCCACCTCGTCCATCTCGTCGGTGGTGAGCGTCGCCGACGGCGGGTTTTGCACCACATAGACACTGTTGGGGTAGGGCTCTACCAGGCGATGCCCGGTGATGGGGTCCATGTTTTGCTGCTGCACGTTAAAGCTGCGCGCGTAGTTGAGCTTGTCGGCGGCAAGGTCGTCCCAGCTGGGCAGCAGATCGTAGTCGTAGACCTCGTCGAGCGAGCTGGTGCGGTAGACGGTGCCATTGATATAGGTGATCTGATCGACGGGCAGTCCGGCGTCGAGCGCGTCGGCGATCTCGACGATTGCGTGCTCTCCCATGCCGTAGATGAGGATGTCGGCGCCCGAGTCGAGCAGTACCGAGCGCTTGAGCTTGTCCTGCCAGTAGTCGTAGTGGGCCAGGCGGCGCAGACTTGCCTCGATACCGCCGATGATGATGGGGGCGTCCTTGAACGTCTGACGGATAAGGTTGCCGTAGACTGTGACGGCGCGATTGGGACGGTGCCCCTCCTCGCCACCGGGGGTATAGGCGTCGGTGTGGCGGCGGTGCTTGGTCACCGAATAGTGGTTGACCATGGAGTCCATGTTGCCGGCGCTGACGAGAAAACCCAGGCGCGGTTCGCCGAGCACGGTGATGCTGGCGGGGTCGGTCCAGTCGGGCTGGCAGATGATACCCACCTTGTAGCCGTGCGCGTCGAGGACGCGGCTGATGATGGCCATGCCAAAGCTGGGATGGTCCACGTAGGCGTCGCCGCAGATGTAGACAAAGTCGCACTGGTCCCAGCCGCGCGCATCCATGTCGGCGCGGCTGACGGGGAGGAACTTATCGCGGCCTGGACGCCAAGGACGCGAGGGCGCTGCTGAGGCATGCGTGGGTCGCGAGCCCTGCGCCTTACCGCCGCGCTTTTGCTGCTGGCCCTGTTTGCCCTGCTGACTGCGCTGGTTATTCTGAGCGTGCTGAGGCTTTTTTGCCACGATCCCTCCCGGTGTTTGTATGCTGCACGTAATTGTAACCAGTCTTTTTGGGACGGGGCTAAAAAGACTGGGGGAGTACATGGGCTGGCGGATCGGCGTGTCGATGCGAGTGCCGTTTGTTTCCAGACTGTGTATCCCCGTGTCGAAGGGGCCGTCTCGTGCGCACGCCATGTTGTCAATGGGTTACAGTATGAACGGTGGATATGTTTCCGCCAACGCACGAGAGGGTCGTCAACAAGGAGGATGCACGACGATGCAGCGTGCCAAACAGATATCGGAGTCCATTGAGCTGGGCATCATCTTGGCGCTCGCCGGCGGCTTTATGGATGTGTATTCGTACATTGGGCGCGACCATGTTTTCGCCAACGCGCAGACGGGCAATATCTTGCTGGTGGGCGTGAGCATCTCAGAGGGCAATTGGGCGCTGGCGGGGCGCTACTTCTTCCCCGTGGTGTCGTTTGCCGTGGGTATTATGCTTGCCGACCTGGTTCACGAGCGGTTTGGCAGCGTGATTCACTGGCGCCAAGTGACGGTGTTCTTTGAAGCCGTTATCTTACTGGGCGTGAGCTTTATCCCCGGTGGCGGTTACAACCTGCTCGCCAACTGCCTCACCTCGTTTGCCTGCGGCATGCAGGTTGAGAGCTTCCGCAAGATACATGGTCACGGCATCGCCACGACCATGTGCATCGGTAACCTGCGCAATGCGCTGCAAAACGTGGACGACTACATCATCACCCACAAGCGCGGCTTTTTGGAAAACGGCGTGCTGTACTTTGGCGTGATCTTTACCTTTGTGTTTGGCGCCGTGCTGGGCAACTGGTGTATTGAGCGCATGGGCCTGCATGCCATCGTCGTGGCGAGCTTGCTGCTGTTTGTCGCGTTTGCCATCATGTTCATCGACCGCGAGCGCGATTTGCACAGGAAATGGGCCCGCATCATAGCTGACTGGCAGACCGCGAGTCTTAAGCGCTAAGGTGCATGTTCGTAACAACATTCAGGAGCCAGAAAAAACTATCCAGCTCCTGAATGTTGCTACGAACTGCTTTTTGCGATTTATTCGAGATGCTCTTCAATCCGAGCCCTAAGAAGGGCAATGGCTGTAGGTATTCCAATTGCGGCGGCTAATTCGGCTTTATCCAAAACATGTATGCTAAAGCACGATTGTTTATCACATTGAAGGACGATAACTGAAGATAGCTTCACTTCCCGTTGGCTGAATATATCGTAATCTCCAAATAGGAAGTTACCTTTTATTGTGTAATTCGGTATGTTCGTCACACACTTCATCTCAAGTCTGTTTAGACCATAATCGAACACCGCAACTTCCTTGTGTTCGATGATGAGCGCAACCCTGGGCATGTTACTAAAACCACCGTCGACGACAGTAAAGAGTTCTTCATTTGCATCGTCATAAACGGTATATTTAAGACTTAATAGCTGTCCTAGTGGACCCGTGAACCCATGTCTTTTGATGTTGAGGTTGTCTCCCGCTGGGTCGATGAGAGCTAGAGCATGCGGATAAGGGTTACCTTCAATTGAGATTCGATATTCGTTTGTAGCCGTCTTGCTCGATTTAGGACCAGTAGCCACCATGTGTCATCGCCTCGATCGAATTGGAACCGCCGTCTGCTTCGTGCGGAGAATTACGCTGTACGTTGCAGTACATGCAGCTGCAATAACCGCATGGGCAATTTCTAACAAAATGAATGACGCTATTTGCTGCATTCATGTTATTGACTACAAAGTATCCTTTTATAAACGTGCTGTCAAACATATATTGCTAAAGCAGAAACAATTTAGACTGAGTGGATCGTATTCTTTGGGCGATTGCTCCTATAATCTAGCCTTCGCTGCTGTCGGGAGGGAAGGGCTAAGGCCCCGTTAGTATGTTGAAACGCTTTAACACTTTTGACGTTCTCACGTGTTTTTTTGTTTCAAAAGCGTTAGGATGGGACTTATAGTGCGGGGCGTAACGGGTGCCCCGCGCACGATAGGAGGCTATCAATGGCTAATCGTTTCGTTCTCAACACCATTTCTTACCATGGTTCCGGCGCCATCAAGGAGATCCCCGGCGAGCTCCAGCGTCGTGGCTACAAGAAGATCTTCGTCTGCTCCGACCCCGATCTGGTCAAGTTTGGCGTTACCGCTAAGGTGACCGACGAGCTCGACGCCGCCGGCATCGCTTGGAGCCTCTACTCCGAGATTAAGCCCAACCCCACCATCCAGAACGTCAAGGACGGCGTCGAGGCCTTCAAGGCCGCCGAGGCTGACGCTATCGTGACCATTGGTGGTGGCTCCTCCATGGACACCGCCAAGGCTATCGGCATCATCATCAACAACCCCGAGTTCGCCGATGTCCGCAGCCTCGAGGGCGTTGCTCCCACTAAGAACCACGCCGTGTTCACCATCGCTGTGCCGACGACCGCCGGTACCGCCGCCGAGGTGACCATCAACTACGTCATCACCGACCCCGAGAAGGTCCGCAAGTTCGTGTGCGTCGACACCAACGACGCCCCCGAGGTTGCCGTCGTCGATCCTGACATGATGGCTTCCATGCCCGCCGGCCTGACCGCTTCCACTGGTATGGACGCTCTGACCCACGCCATCGAGGGCTACACCACCAAGGGTGCTTGGGAGCTCTCTGACATGTTCCACTTTGAGGCTATTAAGCTGATCAGCGAGAACCTGCGTGACTCCGTCGCCGAGGCCAAGTCCGGCCAGCCCGGCTCCGGCCGCGAGGGCATGGCCCTTGGCCAGTATGTCGCCGGCATGGGCTTCTCCAATGTTGGCCTGGGCATCGACCACGCCATGGCTCACACCCTGTCCGCCCACTACGATACCCCGCACGGCGTCGCTTGCGCCATGCTGCTGCCGATCGCCATGGAGTTCAACAAGCCGGTTTGCGCTGAGCGCCTGGCCAAGGTTGCCGTCGCCATGGGCGTTGACACCACGGGCATGAGCACCGACGAGGCCGCCGACGCCGCTATCGCCGCTGTCAAGAAGCTTGCCGCCGACGTGCACATCCCGCAC
>CAJMSO010000077.1 GCA_905216075.1 uncultured bacterium
AAGTATCGACCGTGCTCGACTCGATGACGCCGGGCAATATTGTGCTGCTCACCGATAGCGATGAATGCGCCGAGCAGACGCTCGAGGCGCTGCCGCAGATTATCGATGGTCTTGTCGCCGACGGCTACAAGATCGTGACGCTCAGCGAGCTGGTCAAGACAGACACGGCATTGAGCAAAAAGCTCACCTCGCTCACCAAGGTTTCCATGCCCAAAAACGCCGTGTTCCCCCAACTCCCCGAGGACGACGACACCACAGAGTAGTCATCGGGGACGTGCTTAAACGACTGGTCGTTTAGGGCGGTCTTAATCGCTTTGTCCCACTGTGCTCATCCGGCTCTATGTCACGGATACGTCAGCGTTTGGTACGCCTGCAATGTGCAGCGCATAAATTCGGTGCCGCAGCGCGATGCTGATGCTATAGTTACTGCGGTTAATGAGGGTCAAGAGAAAGGTTACAGGTGAAATCCAAACCTCGACCATACAGTCGATGACCCCATGCAGGTGCTTTCTGCGCGTGCACGGGGTGTGAGCGCCGAGCGGCGTGCCGCCCGCGCATGCGTATACATATCTAAAAGTCCACGGATTGCGCGCCGGCATGGTCACGCGGTCCGCAGGAATAATGATGGGGAGCACCATTGAATTATCTGAGTGAGATGCTCAAACTGCCGGTCTTGGACGTCGACGGCGAAAAGCTCGGCGTGGTTAACGATTTTGGCATTGCAACCGGAGAAGTTTTTCCGCACGTGACGTCGCTCGCGTTCCGTGGTCCCGGCAAGACGCCGTTTATGATCAGCTGGCGCAAATGGGTCGACCGTATCGACGAGACGGGCGTACACCTTAAGTCGCCGGCCACCGAAATCCGTTTTTCGTACCTGCAGCCGACCGAACTTTTGCTCGCGCGCGACGTGCTCAACAAGCAGATTGTCGACACGCAGGGCATGAAGGTCGTGCGCGTAAACGACATCAAGTTTTCCATGTCGGGCGAAAATCAGCTGCGTCTGCTGGGTGCCGAGGTTGGCGCCCGCGGTCTGCTGCGTGCAATCAGCCCCACACTCGAGCACGTTGTCGAGGGCTTTATGAAGCACCTGGGCAAACCGCTCGGCGAGGACATCATCGCCTGGTCCTACATGGACCTGCTCGACCGTTCGACTAAAAACATCCAGCTTTCGGTGTCGCACAAGACGCTTGGCGAGCTGCATCCTGCTGACATCGCCGACATCATCGAGCAGCTCGACCCGCGCCTGCGTGCGCAGGTGTTCGCACAGCTCGACACGGCACAGGCCGCCGAGGCCATCTCGGAGTTCGACGACGACGAGCTTATGACCGAGATGCTCGAGGGCCTGTCCGATACGGACGCATCGTCGATGCTGGCCATGATGGACCCGGACGACGCCGCCGACCTGATCGACGAGCTCGATTACGAGAAGGCCGAGAAGCTTCTGCGCCTGATGGGCGTTCAGGAGGAGAAGGCGATTCGTAACCTGCTGGGCTATGAGGACAACACCGCCGGCCGTATCATGACCTCGGAGTTTGTCTCCCTGCCCGCCACGGCGACGGTCGCTGACGCCATCGAGGCGATCCGCAAGCTCGATGAGGACTTCGAGAGCGTCTACTACGTCTATACCGAGGACCCGAACGGCATGCTCACCGGCGTCCTTTCGCTGCGCACGCTCATCGTGGCCGACCGCGATGCCACGCTGGGCCAGCTGGCCTATCGCGACCTGGTTTATGTGTCGCCCGACGATGACCAGGAAGACGTAACGGACGAGATGACCAAGTACGACCTGGTCGCCATCCCCGTTTGCGACGAGAACCGTCATATTTTGGGTATCGTGACCTTTGACGACGCCATGGACGTTATCGCCGAGGAGCACCAGGAGGACCTGCAGATCGCAGGCGTCGGTTCGGGCGATAGCGCGTCCGACGACTCGACGAATGTGCTTAGCTGGTTTGTGCATCGCCAGTACTGGGTTGTCGTGTGGGGCATTGCCTCGTGCATCATGGCAACAGTGCTGGGGACGGCCCTGGGCTCCGCGCATCTGGTGGTGTTTCCCATGTGCGCCATGCCGCTCGTGTTGCTGGCTGCCTCGCGTATGGTGTCGTTCGTCAAGAACTACTTCCTGGAGTACGACGGCCATGACGATGAGCCCAAGCCGTATCTGGGGTTCTTCTTCCAGAGCACGGGCATGGGCCTGATTCTGTCGCTCGTGACCTACCTGTGCGCCCAGCTGGTGCGCACCGCCGCATTCCCCGACGCGCCCATGTTTGAGGAGCAGCTCTTTACCGGCTGCTTTAACATTGCGGCCATCGTCTGCCTGATTGGCAACATGAGCGCCGTGATTTACCTGATGGTGCTGTTCTGGCGTGACGAGCACGACCTCAATACGTCGGGTACCGCCATGAACGTTATTGCCGTCATGATCTCATGCGTGGCGTACTGCATCGCCGCGGTGCTGCTCACCATGTCGGTCATGGGGTAGGTGGTCGCGTGCAAAACACGAAGCAAAAGGCGAGCACCAAGCAAAAGCTGACCATCGCGGCCATCTTTGGAGCCATGGGCCCCGGTCTTCTGGCGGCGCTTTCGGGTAACGACGCCGGCGGCATCGCCACGTATTCCAGCGCCGGTGCCAGCTATGGCTACAAGATGCTGTGGATGCTTCCCGTCATGACCGTGCTGCTTATCGTGACGCAGGAGACCGCGGCGCGCTGCGGATGCGTCACGGGTAAGGGCCTGGCGTCGCTCATTCGCGAGCGCTTTGGCGTGCGCAGGAGCGTGCTGGCCATGGCGGCGCTGCTGATCGCCAACACGGCCGTGACCATCTCGGAGTTTGCGGGTATCGCGAGCGGCCTTGCCCTCTTTGGCGTGCCGGCGAGCATCTCGGTGCCGCTGGTGGCGCTGCTGGTTTGGATGCTTACCATGTCGGGCAGCTTCCAGCGCATCGAGAAGATTCTGCTGCTGGTGAGCTGCGTGTTTGTGACCTACATCGTCGCTGCATTTATGGCTGGTCCCAGCTGGGGCGAGGTGGCGGTCGACCTGGTTGTGCCCAACATCCAAAACGACCCCAGTTACGTGTCGCTTGTGGTCGCAACGATCGGCACCACCATCGCGCCGTGGATGATCTTCTTGGCGCAGAACAACGTGGTCGATAAGAATGCGGGTGAGGACGATATCGTGCTGCAGCGCATTGATACCGTGAGCGGCTCGATCGCCGCCGATGTCATTGCCGGCTTTATTATCATAACGACCGGTACGGTACTGTTCCCCGCGGGCATTCAGATCAGCGATGCTGCCGACGCCGCCCGCGCATTGGAGCCCATCGCGGGCCAGTGGTCCACGGTGCTGTTTGCCTCGGGCCTGGTCGCGGCGAGCTTCTTGGCCGCCTGCGTGCTGCCGGGCGTTACGTCCAGCGCTATCTGCGAGGCATTTGGCTGGGAGCGCGGTGCCGATCGCAGCTGGGACGAGGCCCCGGTCTACCGCGGCATTATTACGGCCATCATTGGCATCTCTGCCATGCTGGTGCTCATGCCCGGCGTCGACCTGTTCCAGATTATGATGACCTCGCAGGTCATCAACGGCGTGCTTTTGCCTGTGGTCCTGGTGTTCCAGGTGCTTATTGCCGCTGATCGACACATTATGGGCGCCAACCGCAACGGCCGTGTGTGGAATGTGCTCACGTGGGCGACTATCGGTGTGATTACGGTGCTGACGGTCGTCATGTTTGTTCTGCAAGCGATGGGCTACAGCGCGTAGCGCTTCTTTTGGACTCTAAACAGGTCACCGCCATGGGCTGCGGCCTGTTTTTTTTGCCCACGGCCTCTCGGAATCGGCTCGAAAAGAGCGATTTTGGGTTGTTTGCTGCGGGTGGAAGCAGATTTGGCTGCGCGTTACTTGTCGGTGCCTAGCTTGTGCGGTTTATAGGCGAGGGCGCTGACGAGTGCATCGGCAGCGGATTTGACAGCCGCCGGCTGCGGATCGTTAACGTGATCCTCGGGATGCACGGGCAGGTCCTTCTTGACGGCATCGTGGATCAGGTTGAGGTACTCGGCTACGCCGGCGGCCGACAGGTGCGTGCCGTCGCCGTCGAACAGATCATTGCGGTTGGCACTATATCCGTACCAGTCGATAACGCGTACATTCTTGTAGCGCGTGGCGGCGTTGGCGATAGCCTGGTTCGTGGACCCGACCCACGGCTGCGGGCTACGCGTATTTACAAATACGACAATACGCTGCTCGCCGGCGTCGGCCATGATCGCGTCGACCTGGGCGTCCGTTACCAAACCGTTGGTGCCCAGGGCAAAGACCACGATCTTGCCGGCAAGGTTCTGCTGGATATAGCCCTCAAATGCCGCGCGGCCCGAATCAAACTGGCGGCCCTTTTCGGCATCGATATGGCTGTGCGGGAACACACCGTCAAAGGAATCAACGGCGCGCAGCGACACGGAGTCACCGATCATCAACAGGTCGTAGGAGCCATCGGGGAAGCCATCGTTGTCCTTGTCGGTGTCGTCGGCCGCCTGCTGGTCGGTGGGCGCGGTGTTTTTGGCTTCCTTGTTCAGAACCTCGGCGCCCTCGCCGCTCAGCGCAGACGTCTCGGGCACAAAGACCAGGTCGCCCAGTGCAACGACCAACACGACAGTGCAGGCTGCGCAGACAGGGACGTGCGCGCGTGCCCAGTTGGCGGGCGTGGTGGTGCCATCGCGGAATTCGGCGACGGTGCGGCCGAAGGCGCCCTTCCTAAACGGTGTTTCGATAAAGCGATAGGAGCACTCGGCTACGGCGACCACCACAAGTACCTGCAAGATGTACTGCCACCAGGGCGTATCGTTGATGTTGGCGACCGGGTTCATGAGCAACAGCAGCGGATAGTGCCACAGGTAGATGCTGTACGAGCGTTTGCCAATCCACACGAGCGGCTCGGCGGACAGCGCGCGGGCAACCATTCCCTGGGGCTGCACGCAGGCCGCGATGACCATGAGCGTGAGGATGGAGCATAACAGCGTGCCGCCGCGATACTGAAACGCGGTGTAGCCGTTGGTGAGCGCGACCATGGCGGCAAGGCCAACCAGACCCACGACGCCCAACACATCGATGGATGTGGGCGAGGACCAAAAGCGCACGAGGGCGCTCGGCTGTGCCGGGGCGGTATCGGCTGATTCGTCGACCTTCTTGCCAGGCTTGCCCTCGGCGTTCTTGCCGTGCTTGGCGGCGCCAGCCAGGCGATTGAGTCCCAAACGATGCGCGAGGCGCACCGGCGCCAGATCGCGATCGGGGATAAAGGCCATCCAGGCACCCAGCAGCAGCGAGAACACGCGGGTGTCGGTGCCGTAGTACACGCGGCTGGGGTCGGCGGCAGGGTTGTAAAGCACCATCATGGCGAGGGCAGATACCGCGGCAAGGCCCAGAACCACGCGGCGCGTGTTGGGCTTGCTCACATGCATGGATACCATGGCAAACAGCAGTGGCGGCCAAATCAGGTAGAACTGTTCCTCGATGGCAAGCGACCAAAAGTGCGTGAGCGGCGAGGGGTCGCCCAGAGCATTGAAGTACGAGACGTTTTGGGCAATCTGCCACCAGTTGTTGAAGAACAACAGCGACGGCAGGATGTCGGGGCGCATCTTGGTGAGCATCACGTGGTTAAAGATGGTGCACAGCGCGCAGGTCACGAACACTACCGTTACCACGGCGGGGACTAGGCGACGGATGCGGCGAATCCAGAAGCTCTTAAGGTCGATGCGGCCGGTCTTAGCGACTTCGTTGAGCAGCAAGCGCGTGATCAGATAGCCCGAAAGCACAAAGAAGATCGTGACGCCGAGCAGGCCGCCCTGAGCCCACGTGAGGTTGAGGTGATAGAGCACCACTGCGACGACGGCAAGCGTGCGCAGGCCGTCGAGGGCGGGGATATAGCGAGATTTGGGGCGCGTGGGCGCCTGTTCTTTTGCGGCGCTGTTGGTGCGATCACCCTTGTTGGCGGGCACGCGATGAGAGCCTGCGGCGCGGCGCGGCTCGGTGGCTTGTCGGTTAGCGCGCGAACGTTCGTGCGTCGCTCGTTGATCGCTCGCGTGGCGTGAGCTGCGTGAGCTCGATCGCGGGAATTGTTCCATAAAACTTCATCCAATGACGAGAATAATCAGCACGCCTTCATTGTAGCCGCCTGCTCCTGTGAATGCTTGCTGCCGGTGCAAGCTCAAGCGCGCGTTCACATCAAAGTGAACTAAAGTTATAGAGGCGCGAGAGCGCACGATTGACGGCCAACAGCGGGTGCAGAGCCCGCGGACGAGGAGGTTTCCATGGCAGATTGCGGCATCGTTGCGGTGTTCGGCAGCATGAACATGGACCTTTCGGTGGCGTGCGAGCGCATGCCGCGTGCGGGCGAGACCGTCGGCGGCAGCGGATTTATCAGCAATGCCGGCGGTAAGGGCGCCAACCAGGCCGTGGCAGCTGCACGCATGGGCGCGCGCACGTGCATGATCGGCGCGGTCGGGCGCGATGCGTTTGGCATGTCGCTCGTGGCGGGGCTCCAAGATGCTGGCGTGGACTGTGACTTTGTGGCGCGTCGCGATGATGTGGAGACGGGAACGGCGACCATCATTCGCTGTGAGGGCGACAACCGCATCGTGCTGTCGCCGGGCGCCAATCATGCGCTTGCGGGCGAGGACGTTGCCCGCGCGCTGAGACGCCTGGTGGCCGATGAGCTCGACGGCGACGCCAGCGAGATTGCCCCGGCTGCCGGAAGCGTCTTTATCGCCCAGGGCGAATGTGACCTTGCGGCGACTGCCGAGGCGCTTGTTTGCGCTCACGAGCTGGGGTTCTATACGGTCTTTAATCCAGCGCCTGCCTGTGAGTTGCCTGCGGAGGTCTGGTCTGCAGTCGACCTGGTCTGCCCCAACGAGACTGAGTGCCAGGTGCTGACGGGCATCTTGCCCGCGGATGATGCGAGCTGCGTCGCGGCGCTCAATGCCCTGCTCGCCAAGGGTGCTGGAGCTGCGGTCATCACGTTGGGCGGCGCCGGGTCGGTTACGCTTGGCGATGACGGCGAGCTGCTGCGCATGCCGGCGCTTTCGAGTGCGGTGGTCGATACGACGGCCGCGGGCGATACATTTATCGGTGCGCTTGCTGCAGCTCGTCTGGAGGGCCTGCCGCTTTTTGAGTGCATGGCGGCGGGCGCACGCGCCGCGGCGGTGACGGTGTCGCGCTTGGGCGCACAGCAGTCGATTCCCACGCGTGCCGAAGTTGAGCGCGTGTTTGATTTAGACGATTTGGTACAAGACGGAGAAGCGGAGTAGAGCAATGGCAATTAAGAAGCTGATCCTTGATCTGGATATGGGTGTGGACGACGCGATGGCGCTCGCCTATGCAATCGCGAGCCCCGAGGTGGAGCTCGTCGGCATTACCACGTGCTTTGGCAACGTGCGCGTCGACCAGTCGGCGCATAACTGCTTGGCGGTGCTCGACCTGTTGGGTCGTCCCGAGGTGCCGGTGTACCTGGGCGCCGATCGTCCCATAAAGGCGACCGAGCCCTATACGCCGCCGGCGTCCACCACGCTCATCCACGGCAAGAATGGCATTGGTGGCGCAAGCGTGCCCGCCTCGCCGTACGAGCCGGTGGGCGCGACGACGGCCGAAGGCAACGCGGCGGTCGATTACCTGATCGATGCCGCGCGCACCTATGGTCCCGATCTGGTCTACGTAGCGACCGGCCCGCTCTCCAACCTGGCGCTTGCCCTGGAGCGCGATGCGGCAGCGGTGATGTCTATCGGCCGCGTGGTGGTTATGGGCGGCGCCCTGACCGTGCCCGGCAACGTGAGCGCGGGCGCCGAGGCCAACATGGCAAGTGATCCCGAGGCGGCCGACGCCGTGCTGCGGTCG
>CAJMSO010000078.1 GCA_905216075.1 uncultured bacterium
CGTGTCGCGGCAGATCTCGATGGAGCCAAAACCGCCGGTCGCAAGCGTCTCGAGCGGCTGGTACCGCTTGAGCAGCTCGCGAGAGCTGGTGCCCTCCAAAGGAACGTCCGGCGAGAACCGGGCGGTATGTTGCGAGAAAAGCGGCATGGCCAACCCTCGTGCGTTTAAAGTTCGTTTGCGAGCGGCGGGCGCGGGGCCGAGCCGTTCGCGGTGGCATAGATGCTGCTAGTGTAGCACGCTCGGGTGCATGGTGAAGGTAGCGGGGTGAGGTGGCCTATCTGGCTTGGCCCTCGTCTCGACCCATCCGGAAAGCGCGTCCCAGTTTTCGTCCAAATTGCGGGATGCGTTTTCCGAATGGGGTAGGCTGCGGAAACTGCATCCCAGAATATTGGCCTAGAACGGGATGCAGTTTCCGGATCGATACTCAAAAGGAAAGCGCATCCCGCTTTGATGCGGGGACTGCGGACAAAAGCTGGACCGTGATCTGGCTCGGATTGGAGTTCGCCTGAATCGTTGATGCTGGCTGGTGCAGGCGCGGAGATAAATGAGCAGCCCGAGCGATATAATGACACGCTATGGAGGCCATATGCTCTTTTCCCGCCGTTCTGCTACATCTGCCTGTGCCGTTGCGCTTATCGTAATGGCGGTCACCCCTTATCACCGGTTTTCATCTTCAATCGGCCTGGCATCAGGTGCGATGACCTGCCTCGTTATCCTTGGTGCATGCCTCGCGGCGTTTGGTCATGGTGTTGCGCTCCGCAAGGGGAGAGAAATAAGACGGCCGAAGCATCTCGGTGCTATCGGTGTTTTCCTTGGTGTTATTGCTACGGTTCCCGAATGGGCCGACTTGGCCTTCTATGCTCGCGGAGATTCTATTCCATTCGTGTTTGCGCCTATCTGGCTGTTGCGCGGCGTTTCATGCGCCTCGTGCTTCACTGGGTCGTTGCTCCTCTCATATGTAATTTGGAATACGGCGGGCTCTCCTTTGATACGGGGGGCGGCGCGGGACGGCGAAAGGGGGACCCGCCGACCGCAGAGCGCACTTTTTGCAGAAACAGTAGTTGTCCTGTCTTGCCTGCTGTTTTGCTGTCGAGTTTCATGGAGAGTCGTTCCCGAGCCATGGGGGATGTCCCCTGTAACGGCCGCATCAATTGGCCTTATGCTTTTAATTCCTCTGGTCTATCTCATGTTGGCTGTGGCCCCGCTGCTTTGCTGTCCCCGCGCCTTTGGTCGGGGGCAGGGCGACGTGTTTGCCCGTTCTGTGCTCGTAGCAGTTCCTATTGGCCTTGTTCCGGCTGTCGAGGTGGCATACTTTGCAAGCGATGCCACGGTCATTGCATCACTGTCGACGGGGTCCGCTATTGCTGTTGCCGCCTTCGTATACACATTGCTAAGGGAGAAACGGGACAACAATTCGGATACCCCTCGCACGTCCGACCCATTCGATGCGGGGGTGTTTTCCCCTGCCCTGTCGCCTCGAGAAGAACAGTTTGTCCGACTGCTGCTCAAAGGAAAAACGCCGGCGGAAATTGCCAAGGAGACGGATACGAAGCCATCGACGGTGCGAACAACGCTTCACCGAGCATACGGGAAGGCGTCGGTTGCGGGCGCACGCGAGCTCGTGGCGTTGTTTTTGGACGAGGGTGATGCTGTAGGGCCCGAGCTGTCGCGGCGGCATGCTGACGATATGTTGGCATCAGCTCGGACGCGCCGGCTGTTTCGATACCTACTCACATTATTTTTTATCCTCCTTGCAGCGGGCCCCTTGGTAATGGCGGATAGTGATTGGGGATCCGGTGTTACGCATGCAATCGCCTTTTCTCTTGCAAGCTATACATTGGGTCTCGGGCTGCTTCTGTCGCTGTGCAGCGCGGGTAGAAAACCGAAGCGCGGGGACGATCTGGATGGAGCGGATGGGGCGATCGGGCTCGGAAGCCCGTGCGTATGGGCGATACTGTCTGCTGTGGAGTGGTCTTTTGTTTATATCGCGGCATGGAGGTGCATACGCGATCCGTTGATGGCTGCGCCGGTCCTGTTTTGCGGCATAGCGTCTATGGCTTCGCTCGCTGTTAAGCTGCGCCCGTTTAAGGTTCATGCCCATACTCGGGCCATCACGCTGTTGGTATCGATAGGTGTGACCGCTTTAATCTATGCAACTACTAGGGGTCGAATCCATGGACTTGCGGTACTGACGGGGATGCTGCTCACGTATATAGTGCTGCGAAGCTGTCCGCAGCGCAAAATGCTCGGGGTATGGATGCTCTGCTTTGGGGCGACGGCTCCTGCTTGGGTTGTCTTACTCAACATGGTGCAGGATCTGATGGTTTTCGAGCCGTTGTTCCTCGCGTCGTTGTTGGGGCAAAGCATGGCTCTCAATGTCGTCGTGGCAACGGTGATCGTCTGCTGGTCTGTGCCCATATTCGTCACGCACATCGCGCTCGCCCGCTCGGTTGAGGACGAGAAAGCCGTCTTGGAGTACCGCGCGAACGGGTCCACCGAAACGGCCCGCGTGCGCCAGCTGGCCCTGCTTACGTCGCGCTCCCTTTCCGATGTTCAGTCGCAAATCTTGCTGATGACGGCAGAGGGCGCAACGACAAAGGCTATTGCGGAGGATGTCGGTTACGCGGCATCTACGGTGCAAGCACTGCGGTCTGCTTCTTACCGCCAGTTGAGGATCAAGAATAAAGCGGAGCTTATTTCATTGTTATCGCAGGTAGATAACGTGTAAACGCCTGAGCGATCAACTCAATAGCGGGTGTTTACAGACATCTTTCTCTATTCATGCAAAGGTTGCCGTGCGTCGACGCATTGTTAACCGCTTTTGATTGGAGAAAGCCATGAGGCGCTGTCGCTCGGCTCCATCCCATCGATGGGAGGATGATGACATTTGAATAGAAATCTAATACGGCACGAGCTGTCCAAGATATTTGGCAATCCTATATTTGCGTTGACCCTTATGGTTGCAACTGCCATTTCGATGGCAGCTGCCATCGAGGCATGGTGGACGCTCGAGACTGAGCGCAAGCAGCTGTTATCTTTTGGCTACGGCATTGGTCTGCAGTCTCAGACATACCTCGGCCAAACGCGTGAAAGTAGCTTTGGTAACTGGATCGTTGTGAGCGCGAACGCGCCGTTGTTAGCGTCGTTGTTTTTCTATGCGCTGCCGTTGCTTGCCATGCTGGCCGGGTCGTGGTCATGCCTGTCCGAGCGTTTGAGCGGTTACGAGGCGCAGATCTGCACACGTGTTTCTAGAAATGCATACGTGAACGTGAAGATGCTGTCTGCTTTTCTCTCTGCGTTTGCGGTCACGGCTATTCCGCTACTCGTGAACTTCCTGATTGTCTCAATGCTGTTTCCCGCGTATCTCTCCCGGGTCGATGAATCGACTTACGTCGGGCTCTATCTGCATAGCTATTTTTCTGGTCTGTTTTATTCCCGGCCTCTGTTATATGTGCTGGTTTATACACTGTTCGATGCGGTGACGCTGGGGGCTCTATCCATGGCCGTGACTGGTCTGTCGGTTGTGTTTCGCAGCAGAATCAAGGCGATGGTCGTTCCGTATCTGATTATGGTTGCATGGCACTTTGTTAACGATTGGATTTTTAGCGTCCTTTCATGCGTCGGCTTCAACTGCAACATTCTTAACAGCATCAGGTCGGAATCACTAAATAACTGGCCCGACATTCGAGCAGGGTTTGCAGAAATCATTTTGCTGTTCGTCTTTTCTTTGATTTCCGCGAGATTCTTAAAAAGACGCGAGGTGGTCTGATGCTGTTTAGGCTGGTTGCCGCGGACCTGAGGACCGTTTTGAAGAAGAACATCCTTACTTTTATTGCGATTGCGGCAGTGACCGTTGCGAACTTGGTGTACGCCTACGGCTTGTCTTCTGTGTATGGGGTTCGGACGAATGCCTTGGGGTTTGCTGATAATCTCGCGCTCGTGTTTGCCGGATCCGCTCCGTTTGAGCCTAGGCCCGGGCTCATGTTTGTGCCTCCGTTAGGATGGCTATTTGTCATTCTGCTTATTCTCTATACAACACTCGATTATCCGACCGAATCGTTGCACGGGTTTGGTTTGCAAGCGCTTGTTCGATGCCGGTCAAGAACCCTTTGGTGGGTCTCGCGTTTTATCTTGGTGGCGGCGGTAACGGCATTTTCGCTGCTCGTGGTGGTTTGCTCTGTTGTGATTTGGAGCTTGGTGGTGAGCTCCTCGTTCAGCGCGGTCATTCATGGCGAGTCGCTTCAGCTGGCTAATTTGGCGCCGTGGTTTCTCAAAGCTGGCGAGGCGGATGCGCTGCCGTTTTTCACAGGTCTCTTTTTTGCTTTCGAGGCGCTTGCGTTTGCGCAGGCAGTGATTGGCTTTGTACTTGGGCCGTCGGTCTCGTTTGTGGTTTTAATGAGCTACCTGATCTGTTCGGCATTTGCGCGGCATTGGGTGCTGTTAGGCAACGCCCTAATGCTGTTGCGCTGGGGCGGAATTGTCAAAGAGGGAATCGCGACGGGCTCGAGCGTCTTGTTTTCAATTGTGATTATGTCGTTATGCCTATCGTTGGGTGGACTGTGGTTTCGAAGGGCCGACCTTATAGAAAAGGGGGACAAGATATGAGCGTGATCGTTAGGGACGTATCGAAGCGCATGGGCAAAAACGATGTTCTGCGCAACGTGTCCATCGAGGTTGACCCTGGGACTGTGGTTGGGCTTCAGGGGATAAACGGTTCGGGTAAGACCATGCTTATGCGAGCGGTCTGCGGATTGATCAAGCCTACCGAAGGCGAAATCTCTATCGATGGCCAAAGGCTTGGGGCGGACATCTCGTTCCCGCCGAGTCTGGGGATGTTGATCGAGGCGCCTTCCTTTTTGGGATATCTGTCTGGCTACGACAATCTGGAGCTCATCGCTCAGATCAAGGGCGTTGCCACCCCCGAGGACATTCGCTCTGCCCTGCGGCTCGTGGGGCTCGATGCAGACGAAAAAAAGAAGTTCCGAGCATACTCGCTTGGGATGAAGCAACGTCTGGGGATAGCTGCGGCAATTATGGAAAAGCCGAAGCTACTTGTTCTCGATGAGCCAACAAATGCCCTCGACGAAGCGGGCGTTGAAATGCTCAAGCGCGTTGTGGCGATGGCGGCCTCAACGGGTCGCGAGGTTATTCTGTCCAGCCATGACGGAGAGGTGCTCGAGGAGCTGGCCGATCGGGTTTACTGCATGCGTGACGGTGCCGTTGTGAAAGTTCGGGAAAGGTCGTGAGCGCGATGAAGAAAACCCTGTGGACAAGAAGGGCGGTGCTTGCTCTTTTCGGCTGTGCTGCTACCGGCCTTGCGGGCATGAGGGCGAGCGTCGTTAACGGGAACCGGACGGTCATTCCTGAGAAATATTATGCGGAGGGCGAATGGCTCTCGATGGATGGGGCGTTTCTGGGTTCGAAGGATGTGGCGACTGACGGGTATTCGTTTTGCATAGACGGGGCAGAGCTGCTCACGCCGCGCGAGTATCTCAAGCGTGCGCATGATGATTATTCAAAATATGGCATCGTGGATACGAAAACGAAATTGAAGGACGCCGACATCACGTGTGTTATCGCCGTAAAGATGCGTGTCAGGAATAAGGACAATATCGAAGGCGGAATCAAAACGTATGTTTGGCATTTGGTGCCGGAGTCTGCGCCAAACTATGACTTTGTGGTCAATACCGATCTGATAACGCAGGCAATGCCGGCTCTGGGCGGTTCTGCTGCGTTTGCTGTACAGGTTGGGGCGGAGAACGAGTTGCTCGTCCCATTCATGATGCAAAACACCAACGACTATTTCGAAGGTTACGAGACCGTCCGTTTTGAGAAGGCTTTTCCTGGGACTTATACGATGAAGATGACCGATCTGCCAGAGAGAAGGCTCTTAAGGTTTGAAGTGAAGTAACTCGAAGGTCCTGTTGGGAGAGCCTCATCCTACGCTGAAGCGGGATGAGATTCCCTTCGCAGTGGCGCTCGGCGTTAGCGCTTCTTCTTGCTCTTCTTCTGCTTGTGCTGTTTGCCCTTGTTGCCCTGGGCCTTGTCGCCCTGCTTGGCTTCGGCTGCGGCCTTCTCGGCCTTCATTTTCTTCTTCTTGGTCTCGATGCGGAGTTTTTTGTTGATGCGCGCCTTGAGGAAGGGACCGAACTGCTCGGCATCGCCGCGGACAAAGGTGTCCTTAGGGATCGTCACGCCCTGGTCGGCGAACATGGCCACAAAGATGCGCTCGCCGTCGAGCACGTGGTCGAGCTTTTCAAACGGGAAGAACTGCGACTTGCCGCTCTTGCCCCAAACCATCAGGCCGTCCTCGTTGGCGGCGACGCGGCGATAGCGGCCGCCCATGGACTCGTCGGCCTCGACGGCGTCGATAAAGTCGCGGGCGAGGGTGTGGTGCAGGTTCTTGCTCCACCAGGCCAAAAAGGCGCCGAATACGATCAGCACGACGCCAAACTTGATCCAGTTGCCGCCGGCCACCAACATGCCGATGCCGATGAGCGCGGCAATTGCCGCGGCGACATACAACGAGCCGCGACGCCTGGGCGAGGCGACCAGGCGGGCGAAGTCGGTGACCAGGTCGTTTTCGTACTGGTACTCGTTGAGGTACAGGATGCCGTCGTCGGCTGCGGCCTGCTCCTCGAGCGCGACCTCGACCTGGTCGGCTGCTTCGGAGGGAACGAGGTTGCTCTCTGCGTCTGCCATGCTCTTTGGACTCCTATCGCGGCGGGCTCGCCGTACGGGTATTATGGAATGCAGTATGCCGTGCGACCGCATGGCCGCCGCGGCAACAAGACTCAGTATACCCGGGGGAGCACCCATGGAATCGTTGTACCGAAAGTATCGCCCGCTCACCTTCGACTCCGTGGTGGGCCAGCAGCATATCGTCTCGACGCTCGAGCACGCCATCACCGAGGGACGCCTGTCCCACGCCTACCTGTTCTGCGGACCGCGCGGCACGGGCAAGACCACCATGGCGCGTATTCTTGCCAAGGCGCTGCTCTGCCGCAATGCCGAGGCGGCGCGCGCCGAGGGTGCGAGCGGCTGCATGCCCGACGGCACCTGTGAGGAATGCGAGCTCATCGCCGAGGGCAACCACCCAGACGTTTACGAGCTCGATGCCGCCTCCCGCACGGGCGTGGACAATGTGCGCGAGGAAATCATCAACTCCGTCAACTTTGCCCCGGTGCGCGGCAAGTACAAGATTTATATCATCGACGAGGTCCACATGCTCACGACGGCGGCGTTCAACGCGCTGCTCAAGACGCTCGAGGAGCCGCCGGCACACGTGATCTTTGTGCTGTGCACCACCGACCCGCAAAAGATTCTGGAGACCATCCTCTCGCGCTGCCAGCGTTTCGATTTCCATCGCATCGGCAACGAGGATATCGAGTATCGCTTGGCATACGTGTGCGAGCAGGAGGGCTTCGATTACGACGACGAGGCGCTGGCTATCGTGGCGCGCCATGCAAAGGGCGGCATGCGCGACGCGTTGTCCACGCTGGAGCAGCTGAGCGTCTTTGGCAACGGTTCTGTGCATGCGGACGACGCCCGCTCGCTTTTGGGCGAGGTTTCGGACCAGATCCTGGGCGAGTTTTCCCGCGCCATTGCCGATCGCGATGTTGCCGAGCTCTATGGACTGATTCGTGTGCAGGTCGAGGAGGGCAATGACCTGCTTGAGCTGACGCGCGACCTGGTGGCGCATGTGCGTGACGTGTACGTTGCCTGCGTTGCCGGTGCCCGTGCCGAG
>CAJMSO010000079.1 GCA_905216075.1 uncultured bacterium
GTACGCATCCAGATCGCCCATCCAGTGGCCCAGCGAGATAAACGAACCCGCCGGGAGCTCGTTGGTGCACAGGTGCGTCTTAACGTGCTGGCTCCGCCGACGGTCGGCGCGCGACGGCACCAGCAAATCCAGCGTTTCGATCCCCAGGTCATAGCGATCGATAACCTCCTGCGCTTCTTGGTCCAAGAGCGCACAGGCGCCCGCAATCGACACGACCTCTGGTTCCGAATCCCCAAAACGCGGATTCGGCATGTGCGCCAAAAGCGCCAGCGCAGCATTATGTGAAACGATAAAGTACCTCATGGCGCGAAGATAGCACGCGCGTCGGCGGCCGTTTGCGGTCCTGCTAAGTTTTCGGCAAACGACCGGCGGTTTTTTGCCACGGCGCGTCCAAAGTGCTCATTCGTCGACGTCTAGCTGCAAATCCGTCAAGCTTTTGGCAAGGTTGCCGCTCAACTGGCCAAAAGCTGACCATGTAGTTGCCCATTTGCTTGACGGCACGCCCCCGCCAAAACACCCCGCGACTTCTTGGGCGGTCGAAACATCCATCCAGCGACCGCGCGCCACGCCGCAATCGCCTCGTTAAGACAGCAGACGCCACCGGCCACCAGCTCAAACACCGCCGGCCCCAGTCGTGCGCATCGAGCACCCAGCGCTGGGGTATCCTTGGAGCACATGCACCGCAAGCCACACAAAGGAGCCGCCATGCGCACCGAGCTCGATGTTCCCTTTTCGCACAAAGACGAAGCCAAAGCCCTGGGCGCCAAGTGGGACCGGGCCAAGAAGATCTGGTACGTGCCCGATGGCGTCAACCCGGAGCCCTTTGCCCAATGGCTGCCCGGCGTGGATCGCTCCGACCCCAGCGCGCCCTACATCTACCTGGTGCTGGGCAAGCGCGAGTGTTGGAAGTGCCACGAGCAGACGACGGTCGCGGCCTTTGGCATTCCGTATTTGGCGGCCGAGGACTCGGGCAGCAAGGCTGCGCCCAGCGCTGCGCCCGCCATGGACGACGCGGGCCACATCGTGATCGACACAGCCCGCGCCAACGCCATAGCCATCGTCCCCGCGCTGGGCTGCGTGCCGGCCGAGATCCGCGACTACCTGCGCGAGCGCTGCGGCTACAAGCCCGTAACGTCGCGCACCGCCAAGGCCGTATCGCTCGCCAGCACCTGCACCGGCTGCGGCGCGCTGCAAGGCAGCCATTACCTGTTCGAGGAGCCCACCTCGCCGTTTGCACTCACGGCTATCAACAAACTGCCCGCGCTGGAGTTCGTGCGCGTGGAAGTCGCCGGCGTCTACGGTATCCCCGCCACCAAGGGCGACTTTGACCAAGCGCTCTTCACCTGGGCACGCGACCACCACACCCAGTTCCATAAGACCCTGTTCGAGGGGATATACCTGTAGGGCAAAGCTCGAAAATCGAGTCCAGATTTCCTCGAAAATCGAGTGTGAAAATCCTCGTAAATCGAGTATGCGCAAGTAGCCAAATTGCCGACTCGAAGGCTACAGCCCCAGAATGTGCTCCAGATAGCCCTTATTGAACCAGAACGACTGCCTGGTCATGTCACCGGCGTACCCCACCGCATCGGCGAAGCCATGGTTGAGGTGTACGGGCTATAGCCGAACCAATATTGACATAAACGAGACGAGGGCCAGTTCAAACCTGAACTGGCCCTCGTCTTTGATGAAAGTTGCTAGCAGCGTTTACACTACTTTGAATCAGCTACGATGCCAACCAAGCTGACCGTTACGTCAAAGGTCGGGCTTCCTTCGCCCACATCGAGGCCAGACATATTCTGACAATCGCTGTCGGTGCCTTCCATCCAAACGACAACTTTCATGTTCGTGCCGTTGTAATCGACGTTCGAAGCGACCTTTTGCGCGTTGCCGCTCGGCCTAATGTAGCCTTCGCCCGCTTTCGTGGCACCCCAGTTATCGCCGTTCTGATCGAGCGAATCGGCGCCAGAAAGGTGCAAATATGTAGGAGTAACAACCTTGCTCAGAGATTCAGAGTCAACGCACGACCACCCTGCAACGGCAATCACATCGTTACCCGTATCGATTGTCGAGGGAGCAGTTGGCGCATAGACAACGCGCAGCTCGCCGTTGATTACAATGCCGACGCGCAAGCTCCCTTTGATTTTGTCGAACCATTTCTGCGTGCCGCCATGCTGCGTAATCGTTATGGGCGAGCCGTTGCTCGCGTCCAAATACACGTCGGCAATGCCCGTGTTCGCTACGGTATACAGCGTGTAATTCGCAGCGGTAAATGCATAGTAATCGTTGCCTTGAATGGTGTACTTGCCGGGAGCCTCACCCGAAATGGATGTGTCGACCTTTTGATAGGTGCTCACGTTAACGCCCTGCCAGCTTTGGGGAACGTACCAGTTTTTGGCATCGTTCGTCGATGAAGGGCTAATCTCGTGACCGGCTGCGGAAGCGACCGTGGAGGTGTCGGAGCCGTGGTCGGGTGTGTCACCCTCAACGATTTGGAGCACCATGCCATTCGCTTGAGCTGAAATGGTGCTGGTAGTCGCATGAACTCTACTATTCGTGACAAACCATGCGTAGGTAGTTGCAGAAAGCGCTACCGCCGAGACGACGACGGTCAGCGCCGCTCCAATAAGCTGAATCTTGAGCTTCTTTACCGAATCATGCATATCCGTCGCCTCCCTCCGTTAAGAAAAAGGGCAGGATCCCGGGCTGGGAGCCTGCCCTTCGCAAGCCATAAGCCGTAACTGCGATTACTTGTTTTCCGCAGTTGCAGTGAAATTAATCTTCACACTCTGCGAAGCCTCAAGCTTTTTCTCCTGAAGGTTCTTCGTATGAATGTTGGCATCGGAGCCCTCGTAGAACACATACACATTAACGAGAGTATCTTGACCAGCGGTCACAGAGCCAAGAACCGGCGCGGAATTATCGGTCGCAGAGGAAAGCTTGATTTCATAGCCACTGGTTCCAAGACCATAAACAACCCAAGCAGAGGCATCCGCATTGGTGACGAGCACGCGGAAGGAAGTCTTCAAAAGCTGATCAGCAGCTGCATCCGTCGAACCCTCGACGCTCTCAACCTTGAGATCACTGAGGTTCTGCCCCTTTGAGCTGATGTTGAATTGTTCCTTCTTGGCAAATTCCTTACCGCCGGCCTCGTCAGGAGTTCCAACAGACTTCAAATCGCCCTTAAGGGTGGCGTTATCGAGATTCGTACCGTAACCAGTCATAAACGTACCCTTGGTGGAACCAGACTGCTCACCAAAAGTAGCAGGATAAAGCGCGATAGGACCAGTGATTGAAGTTACCGCACTCGTGTCATCGACAGCGCTTGCACCAGTAGGGCCTTGTTTGATAGTCATAAACGCAGCATTAGATTGAGCGGCGATATTCGTAGTGGTAGCGTCAACCTTACTGTTCGTCACAAACCATGCGAAGGTGGCGGAACCGAGGGCTACGGCTGCCACGAGGACCATGGCGATGGCGGCGCCCATCTGCTTTTTTAATGCCTTGGTATCCATGCGGACCCCTTTCTTTCCCCATTCATCCCAGATGATCCTCGAGAAGCCCGGAAGGGAAGCCCGCGCTTTCGTGTTGGATGTTGCTTGTCCATCCTTTAGACATGGAATTGAGAATACCATAATTCTTACGATTTCCTTATGAGTTTTCGGCAGCCTACATTCCGGCAGATTCATAGGTCTACCTCGGGCTATATGTGGTGCTATGTGAACATCGTTTACCTTATTTGATCTCTCTCCCGCGCAGTCATAAGTCCCTCTTAAGCCTTGCGACCGCAGCGCCACGCCATCGCATGCATTCACCCTCCGCCGAGCTTCGCCCTAACCCTTCCCGCTCGCTATACTGGTGCAAAACGTGTCATTTTTTGCCTGCTAAACGGGCTATTTGTTGGGAGGGCCTCATGGCTTTTGCCAATCAACCCAAGGGAAGCGTTTCCACCGGATCGATCAAACCGGTGACGCGCAAGGCCGTTCGTTGCCAGCGCGAAGTCGCCTGGCTGGTCACGCAAGCGGCCGGTAAGCTCGTCGCCACCACCGACGACGTCAATGCGCCCACGCCCAGCTTTGTACTGGCGGTGGCATTGTCGTACACCCGCAAGCAAGAGCAGGCCGCTCAGGACAACGGACGCGCAGTTTACTACGAGGCCGTCATGGGTTCCGACCTCGCGAGCTTTTGTGCGGCTGCGGGGCTGCCCGCAGCGCCCAACGCGCTTTCGGACGCGGGCTACATGTTCACGCTCTCGGGCGCGGACCTCATCCGCGACCTCTACGCCTACTGTAGTGACCTGGGCGAACGCATGGGAGACGCGGCGCAGGTCAAACCGGGCTACGCGATCAAACTCGCGCTGCGGATGTTCTTGCTGGGCGACGCCGCCGGCAATGCCACCGCCTCCGACGGCAAAACCTCGGCATAGGCCGTCACCAAAAGCGCCGGGCCGGGAAATCAATTCTGGCCCGGCGCTTGTTCGTTCTACTTGTCCCCGTCCCCTGCGGGCGAGTTCTTTTGGTTGCGACGGTTACTCCAGGTCACGTTGTGTTCCTTGTAGTAATCGGGCGCCTCGTTGCCGCTCGCGCTAATGGGGTCATTGCCGGTGAGGGTATCGGCAATATCCTGCACGAACTTAACGAACAGGCTCGAATCGTCGGTCTCGGACGAATCAAAGTCAAAACCGAACTCCACCGCGCCGCCAATGATCTTGTCCACGCACTCCGGATCGTCGCCGTCCAGCCAGATGACCACGGTGTACTTGTCCACATCGCCCACGCGGAAGTTCGCGTGACTAATGGTCGTTACCACGTCTTTGGACGCAAACGGCTCGGTGTTGGGCTCGGGGTTGCCATCGGTCGCAGCCGCCGCATAGGTAGTGGGCTCGCCGTTGCGATATACCCTCACACGCGCGGCCTTCTCCACGCCCTTGCTGGCGCTGACCACCTTGAGCTTGGCGCTGTAGCCCAGATCGGTCTTGCCGGCGTTGCGGATATAGAAGGTGTACGCCACGTAGTTCTTGCCGTTGTGGCTACCGTCGATATCGTCCAGGTTGTCGGGCAGGTCCTCGGCAGCGATATTGGTACCATTGTCCAAGGCGTCGGCGGCCAGGCGCGCGGTGGCGTTGTTAAATTCGCCGTTGTCGGCAATGGCCACGCCGCGGCGGAACAGCTCCAGGCGGTTGAGGTTGATGGTGAAGTTACCCATGTTTTCCTGCATAAACGACAGGGCGAACAGCACGCCAAAGGCAAGCGCCAGCACCACGAGGGCCTTTTGCAGCTTGTCCATGCGCAGCAGCGCCGCGCCGATGCGCTCCATGCGGCGCTTGGGCATATACATGGACACGACCGCGTCGGGGTCGATATCGTCGAGGTCCTGGTCGGCCAGCGCCTGCTCCAGTTCCTCGATGCGCACCACGCCGCGGAGGTTGCGTTTGGGCTTGCGGCTGGGCTTGCCAAAGCGCTTGCGGGAGGTGGGAGCCTGCTCGAACGCGGAGTCCTCGCCGGGCGCATCCTCGGCATTGGTGCCGGGCGCGTCCTGCGACGTGCCCTCGGCCTGGTCCTCGACGAAATCCTCGGGCAAATCCTCGGCAGCTTGATCTTTGTTGTTACGCTTGAACAGAGCCATGGCGATCAGATCTTATATTTCGTGCGAATATAGCCGACGTATTCTTTGACGAGCTCGCGCTCCATGTCGTCGGCATAACGGAACTGCAGGCCGCAAACGTTGCGGTACAGGCTGCCCTTGGGTGCACGGCGCACCCAGCATACGATGCCCAGCTGCCCGGGCAGCTCGTGGCGCTCGCCCTGCAGGCGGATCGTGGGCATTTGCACGGCCAGGGCCTCGCCCACATCGGGGTAATCGTTGAGGTAGACGGCCAGGCCGCCGGCCGAGACGTCGATGGTCATGGCGTCCTCGGGCTCGGGGGTCGGCGCGTTGTCGCGCTGGTAGGTCAGACGCATGGCGACCTTAAAACGCTCGTCGCGGCGCTTGACGAAGGTGCGCTGCTCGGCGACTTTGCGCATTTTCCAGTAGGTGCGGATGCCCTTTTTCTCGACCGACTCGGGGTAGCCGGCGAGCACGAACGTCTCCTCGCCCACTTTGTATTGCAGCAGGAGCTTTTGATTTTCGTCCATAATGAGCGGCTTGCCGGCGAGCATGGGCGCACTCATAAGGAAGTACGCCTCGTCCAGGTTCTCTTTGTACGTGGCGAGCATGTTGAAGTCGGTTTTTTGGCCCATGGGCACGTCGAATGCCACCTGAAGCTTGGTCCCCGGCGTTATCTGCTGCTCTGCCATGTTTTCTCCCCCAGTCGCGGGCGCCGATATCGTCGTCGTGCGCAATACGCATTGGGCTATTGTAACTGCTTTGCCGCAGGTTTTGATGTGCGGTGCGTAAAATGGCGGGGTGTGAGGGCCAAGCGCACTTTGACTCGGCAGTGGGCGCAGCGGGCACCACACGAGCGTGGATTATTGGACAGTCGGAAAATCCACGCTCATGCAGTAGCCGCAGTCGCCGCCATCGACATTCGCTAGCGCATCTGCTCTGCACGCCCTGTTAGTCGATACTTGCGGTTACGGCTCGTCGCCGCGGCCGTAGGCTCTAGCTTGCCCTGCGCGATAAGCGCATTGACGCGCGTCCTAACCTGGGAGACCGTAAGCCCCGTGTGCTCTGCCAGCTCGCGCGTTCCCAACTCGTCATAGCGCTTTAGGGCCGCCATGATCAGGTCCCCACCATGATCGACCTGCTCAACCTTGGAGCGATAGAGGACAACCTTAAACCGGTCAAAACCAGGGCAAAACAGGGGCTCAGCCAGACCGTGCGCACGCATAGCATCGACCATCATCGGAATACCCGAACCGTTACCCTCGGCAGGCGAGCCCGCGCCATCGGGCAACGGGACAAGCGACATGAGCTTCACGAGCGTCGCGTTGCGGCACCGCGAGCTGCCATCAAACAAGTTCTCACGAGTTTTTCCGCCATAAAGGCCACCGGGGTTCACCACCTCGATACGATCGTCAAAAACGTCGACGGCGATCGATTGCCCACAGAATCGATCCCCGTATTCCCTGTGGATAACCGCGTTAGCGATTGCCTCGCGCAGGACCTCCTCGGGAATCTCCAGCGAGTCGATACGCGAAATGCCTTGGACGGTCGAGGTGCGGCGCAGGTTTTTGGCGACAGCCGCGACAGCATCCGAAATCATCTCGCCCAGGGTACCCTCGCAGACTGTGCGGTCCATAAACCTTAGCGGTCCCGCAGCGCCCTTTTGAGTTCCCGCATGGACAGCCACATCAATGAAGAGCTTGGGATAGAACTGCTGAGGGTAAACGCCCGCGGCAAGGAGGCCAGCCTTGGTAACGTTGCCCTGGGAGTCGAGGAAATTCAGACGCTCCATCTTTGTCTTCTTGTCCGTCGCACCGTGCATCGCTCGAGGCGTCAACGAATAAGCACGCTCTATCGTGCGGTCGACCAGCGACTCGTCGAGATCGCCCGCACTCGTGCCGGGCACCGCATCGCGATCGCTAGGACTCGTCCGTTCATATGACGACAGTGCCAAAACCTCGGTCGACGAAAGCGGAACATCTTTGTCATCGATGCGTTTGTAGCTGCCACCTTGAGCGCCCCGCTCTATGACATAGCAAGGCTTGCTCGACGGGTCGAGCTCCTCAATCGTGATGACCAGAACCACGGTGCCCTGGAGCTCCACGCGCTCAATGGTGTATTTGGGC
>CAJMSO010000080.1 GCA_905216075.1 uncultured bacterium
CCAGGCGCAAGGTTTTCGTAGATTCCGCACGAGCCGAAGAGCACTTAATGTGCTCTTCGTGCGAGCCCAGGACCTGACCGAGCGAAAACCTTGCGCCTGGCCTTCGGCGGCGCGGCCGGATGGTGGAATTGTGTGCAGCCCGGTTTTCCGTTGACCGACGCCGGGGTCCCCGCCATAATACTTTTGGTTCACGCACGAATCCGCTGCCAGAGACAGCCGGCGCAAACGGGTCTTACCCGCGAGCTTAATGGGACTTCCCGCCAGCCGAGGTGGTCGAGTAGATATGTCTTCTCGCCCCCGTCGCTCATGCAGCGCGGGGGCTTTCTTTTTGGACATGCCCCCGTCACGTCCTTGTGGCGGACCGTGCCCGGAAAGAATTCGAGGAGGTGTAATTCATGCCCCAGCAGTACAAAATCGACAAGGTTGCAGAGATCGAGTCCCGTATCGCCGAGAACGCCGGTCTGTTCGTCGTCAACTACAACGGTCTGACGGTTAAGCAGGCTCAGGAGCTGCGTCATCAGCTTCGCGAGTGCGGCGCCGAGATGAAGGTCTACAAGAACAACCTGGTCAAGATCGCTCTCAAGAACCAGGAGCAGCCCGAGCTCGACGAGATCCTCGCCGGCCCCGTCGCTTATGTGTTCTACGAGTCCGAGCCGGTCGAGGCCGCTAAGGCCCTTAAGGACTTCTCCGCTAAGTCCAAGGGCGTCCTTGAGATCAAGGGCGGTATCTCCGACGGCAAGGCCGTTTCCGCTGATGATGTTAAGGCTATCGCCGAGCTGCCCACCAAGGATCAGCTTCTCGGCCAGATCGCCGGTCTCATCTCCGGTTTCGCTCGCGACATCGCTGTCTGCGTCAACGGCGTTTCCTCTGGTCTCGCTCGTTCGATCCAGCAGGTCTCCGAGCAGAAGGCAGCCTAGTTGCTGTTTTCACCCGCGGCGGCAACGCCGCACCCCTGGCGCATTCGCGTCGTGTTTTAACTGATCTCCGTGCATCCGCACGGAAACCGAAAGGACTTAGAAATGGCTAAGCTTACCACCGATGAGATCATCGATGCTCTTAAGGAAATGACCCTTCTCGAGGCTTCCGAGCTCGTCAAGGCTATCGAGGACACCTTCGGCGTTTCCGCCGCTGCTCCTGCCGCTGTTGTCGCCGCTCCCGCTGCTGGCGCTGCTGAGGCCGAGGAGAAGACCGAGTTTGACGTCGTGCTCGAGGGCTTCGGCGACAACAAGATTCAGGTCATCAAGGCCGTCCGTGAGCTCACCAACCTTGGCCTGAAGGAGGCCAAGGAGGTCGTCGAGGGCGCTCCCAAGGCTGTTCTCGAGGGTGCCAAGAAGGAGGACGCCGAGGCTGCCAAGGAGAAGCTCGAGGCTGCTGGCGCTGCTGTCACCCTCAAGTAATCAGGCTTTCTCGCCAGATTTCTTTGCAGACGGGGTTCGCATTGCGAGCCCCGTCTTTTTTGTTTTTCGGTCCCTCGACATCGGTAGCTCAAACTGCCATGTTCTGTGATTTGCGTCGTATCGGGTGCCCTGCCGTTGGGCAATAAAATTGCACCATTCGAGCAATAATTTGCGTTGACCTGCTGAAGAATTGTCTCTGCCTTGTAGCGACATATAGTTCCAGCGGTAAGATGCTTAGGTATCGCAATTTGGTCTGCGGCTGTGTGCCGCACGCATGGGGCGCTTTTGCGCCTGCGAAAGGATCTTTGAATAACATGAAGGCAATCATCCCCGCCGCCGGTCTTGGCACGCGTTTTCTGCCTGGCACTAAGTGCACGCCCAAAGAGATGCTGCCGGTGCTCGACAAGCCCGTCATTCAGTATGTCGTCGAGGAGGCACTCGACCCCGAGGAGGTCGACGACGCCATCATCGTTACCTCGCCCGGCAAGCCCGAGCTGCTGAACTACTTCCAGCCCGATCGCTCGCTCGAGAACCTGCTGCGCGAGCGCGGCAAGAACGCCTATGCCGATGCCGTTGCCCACGCTGGCGGTATGCCGGTCGACTTCCGTTATCAGTACGAGCCCAAGGGCCTCGGCCATGCTATTCGCTCTGCTGCCGACGCCGTGGCAGGGGAGAACTTCCTGGTTCTTCTGGGCGACTACGTTGTGCCTAACCGCGACATCTGCGACAAGATGCTCGCCGTTTCCAAGGAGCACGGTGGCGCTTCGGTTATCGCCGTCGCTGCTTGTTCGCCCGAGGAAGTCAGCCGCTACGGCGTTATCGCCGGCGAGCGCGTCGGTTCGCTCGAGGGTGCCGAGGACGTTGCCGATGCAGAGCCGGGCGCTGTCTGGCGCATCGGCGGTCTGGTCGAGAAGCCTGCTCCCGAGGCGGCTCCGTCCAACCTGTACATCGTCGGTCGCTACCTGCTGAGCCCGCTGGTCATGGACCTGCTGGCAGATCAGCAGGCCGGCAAGGGCGGCGAGATCCAGCTCACCGACGCCATGGCCCGTTCGCTCGACCGCGAGGCCATGTATGCCGTCGTCATCGACCCGCTGTCGGGCTACGACACCGGCACTCCCTCTGGCTGGATGGCCACCAACGCCCTCATGGCCGCAAGCGACCCCCGCTTTGCCGATGCCTTCTGGGATGCCATCGACGAGCGCGGCGGATTGATGCGCAAGTAAGCCTTCGGGCATCGACATTTACGGGCGCGGACCTCGGTTCGCGCCCGTTTTTTATAAGAGCTGCGATTGCCGACTCTCTGTTCACAGAAAATATATGAACAGGTGTTCGATATACATGCATCTACCTGCGCATTTTCTGTCGAAAAACTTTGCTACTCCAAAAACTCAATCGCGTCAAGGCTTTTCTTGCCCAACGGTCGGTACCTGATAAACTATTAGGTTGCGATAACTGGCGAAGCTATGCCTCGCCAACCCACCGAGCATTTCCGTGAAGGAGGAAAAACCTGGTGACCTACGCATACACTGCCACTGAGCGCAAGCGCGTCAGCTTCGGGAAAATCCCGGAGGCCATGGAGCTCCCCAACCTTATCTCTGTTCAAAGGGAATCCTTTGAGCGTTTTAAGGACGAGGGCCTTCGTGAGGCGTTCAAGGAATCCAGCCCCATCCAGAGCCAGAACCATGTTCTCGAGGTTACCTTCGGCGAGCATCAGTTCGGCGACCCCGCGCACACCGTCGAGGAGTGCCGCGAGAAGGACATGACCTATCAGGCCCCGCTTCTGACCGACGTCCGTCTCACCAACAAGGAGACCGGCGAGATCAAGGAGCAGCTCGTCTTCATGGGCGACTTCCCCATGATGACCGATCAGGGCACCTTCATCATCAACGGTACCGAGCGTATCGTCGTCTCGCAGCTCGTCCGTTCCCCGGGCGTGTACTACAGCTCCGAGATGGATTCGGGCAAGCAGATCTACAAGGCCCAGATCATCCCGTCCCGCGGTGCCTGGCTCGAGTTTGAGGTCGACAAGCGCGACCAGCTCATGGTCTCCATCGACCGTAAGCGCAAGCAGAGCGCCACGATGTTCCTGCGCGCCCTTGGCATCGCCGTCACCAACGACGACATCATCGAGCTGCTCGGCAACTCCGATGTGATCAAGCGCACCCTGGAGCGCGACACCGCTCTCACTCGCGAGGACGCCCTCATCGAGATCTACCGTCGTCTGCGTCCGGGCGAGCCTCCCACCGTGGACGCTTCCCGCAGCCTGCTCGAGGGCCTGCTCTTTAACCCGCAGCGCTACGATCTGGCCCGCGTCGGTCGCTACAAGGTCAACAAGAAGCTCAACCTCACCACCGAGGAAGAGGTCACGGTGCTCACCGACGAGGATATCGTCGCGACGCTGCGCTACCTGCTGTCCCTCGCTGCCGGCGAGCAGGGCTTTAAGGTCGACGACATCGACCACTTCGGCAACCGCCGTATCCGTACCGTCGGCGAGCTCGTCGCCAACCAGTTCCGTATCGGCATGAGCCGTATGGAGCGCGTCGTCCGTGAGCGCATGAGCTCCCAGGACATCGACGAGATCACCCCGCAGTCGCTCATCAACATCCGCCCGATCGTGGCCTCCATCAAGGAGTTCTTCGGTTCCTCGCAGCTCTCGCAGTTCATGGACCAGGCGAACCCCCTGACCGGTCTGACCCACAAGCGCCGTCTGTCCGCACTCGGCCCTGGTGGTCTTGCCGGCCACAAGTCCGGCTCCAGCCGCCGCACCAACGTGCCGACGGCCGTCCGCGACGTTCACAACTCGCACTACAGCCGCATGTGCCCGATCGAGACCCCCGAAGGCCCCAACATCGGCCTGATCGGCTCGCTCGCCCTCTACGCCCGCGTCAACGAGTACGGCTTCATCGAGGCTCCGTTCCGTCGCGTCGAGAACGGCGTTGCCACCGACCAGATCGACTGGATGACCGCTGACGAGGAAGAGAAGCACGTCATCGCGCCGGCCAACACGCCGCTCGATCCCAAGACCAACGAGTTCATCACGACCGATGCCCAGGGCAAGATCGTCCGTCCGCACACCGTGATCGCCCGTACCCGCGACTTCGACGGCTCCTTCGGCGCTCCCGCCGACGTGCCTGTCGAGGACGTCGACTACATGGACGTCTCGCCGCGTCAGATGCTCTCCGTCGCAGCCACGCTGATTCCGTTCCTTGAGCACGACGACGCTAAGCGTACGCTCATGGGCGCTAACATGCAGCGTCAGGCCGTGCCGCTGGTTCACCCTGCCGCTCCCTATGTCGGTACCGGCATGGAGCGTCGCGCCGCCCTGGACTCTGGCGAGGTTACCCTGGCCAAGAACGCCGGCGAGGTCATCTTTGCCGACGCCTCCAAGATTATCGTCAAGCATGCCGGCGGTATGGACGAGTATCACCTGGCCAAGTACCAGCGCTCCAACCAGTCTACCTGCATCAACCACCGTCCGCTCGTTCGCGTTGGTGACACCGTTGAGCAGGGCGAGCCTCTGGCCGACGGTCCTTCGACCGATCATGGCGAGCTCGCACTGGGTCAGAACCTCACCGTGGCATACATGCCGTGGGAAGGCTTCAACTACGAGGACGGTATCGTCGTGTCCGAGCGCCTGGTGGCCGAGGACCTGCTGACGACCATCAACATCACCCGTCACGAGATCGACGCCCGCGACACCAAGCTCGGCCCCGAGGAGATCACCCGCGAGATCCCGAACCTCTCCGAGGACATGCTTGCCAACCTCGACGAGGACGGCATCATCCGCATCGGCGCCGAGGTCGGCCCTGGCGACATCTTGGTCGGCAAGGTCACGCCTAAGGGCGAGAGCGCTCTGACCGCCGAGGAGCGCCTGCTGCGCGCTATCTTCGGTGCCAAGGCCCACGACGTTCGCGACACCTCCCTTAAGATGCCTCACGGCGCTTACGGCCGCGTTATCGACGTCGTCCGCTTTAGCCGCGAGAACGGCGACGACCTGGCCCCCGGCGTCAACGAGCAGGTGCGCGTCTACGTCGCCCAGCGTCGTAAGATCCAGCAGGGCGATAAGATCGCCGGTCGCCACGGCAACAAGGGTGTTATCTGTAACGTTCTGCCGGTCGAGGACATGCCCTACATGGCTGACGGTACCCCGATCGACGTTATCCTCAACCCGCTGGGCGTTCCTTCGCGTATGAACGTCGGCCAGCTGCTCGAGTGCCACCTTGGCTGGGCTGCTGCCTGCGGTTGGGATACCGAGGATGCCGACTCTGACAAGTATGTCCCCGGTCCGTTCTTCACCGCGACGCCCGTCTTCGACGGCGCCAAGGAGGACGAGATCGCCGAGGTCATCCGTCGCGCCAACAAGAACATGCTCAACAAGGCCACCGCTGCCTTTGGCGATCATATGCGCCCCGAGTTTGTCACCCAGCTTGACGAGCGCGGCAAGACCCGCCTGTTCGACGGCCGCACCGGCGAGGAGTTCCGCGAGCCCATTACCGTGGGTACGTCCTACATCCTCAAGCTCGGCCACATGGTCGACGACAAGATCCACGCCCGTTCGACCGGCCCTTACAGCCTGGTTACCCAGCAGCCGCTGGGCGGCAAGGCTCAGTTCGGCGGCCAGCGCTTCGGCGAGATGGAAGTTTGGGCACTGTACGCATACGGTGCTTCCAACGTCCTGCAGGAGATCCTGACCGTCAAGTCCGACGATACCGTGGGCCGCGTCAAGACCTACGAGTCCATCGTCAAGGGCGAGAACGTCCCGGTTCCGGGTATTCCCGAATCCTTTAAGGTTCTTGTCAAGGAGATCCGTTCCCTCGCGCTGGACATCGAGCCCATGCACGATGCCGACGAGGACGCCTCCGCCCCTGTGACCGCCGAGGAGACCTCTGCCCTCGATGACCTGGCTGCGCTCGCCGGCGTTGACGCCGACGTCGAGGCCCAGGATGCCGAGACCGCCGAGGCACCCGAGGCTGTCGCCGCCACGACCACTGATAAGGAGTAGTTGACTGTGGCAGATTTCGAAGCTACTGATTTTGACTCGGTAAAGATCTCCCTTGCCTCCGCCGACCAGATCCGTTCCTGGTCGCACGGTGAGGTCAAGAAGCCGGAGACCATCAATTACCGTACCCTCAAGCCCGAGAAGGACGGCCTGTTCTGCGAGAAGATCTTCGGTCCCGCCAAGGACTGGGAGTGCTCCTGCGGCAAGTACAAGGGCATCCGCTTTAAGGGCATCGTCTGCGAGCGCTGCGGCGTCGAGGTCACCTCGGCCAAGGTGCGTCGCGACCGCATGGGTCACATCGAGCTCGCCGCTCCCGTGTCCCACATCTGGTACTTCAAGAGCCCCACGAGCTTCCCGATGAGCCGTATGCTCGACATCAAGTCCAAGGACCTCGAGAAGGTTCTGTACTTCGCCAGCTACATCATCACCGAGGTTGACTATGAGGCCCGCGAGGCCGACGCCGACGACCTGCGCGAGGAGCTCGCCGCCGATCTGGAAGAGATCGATGCCGAGTGCGCCCGCCAGATCGAGTCCCTCAAGGAGCAGGGCAACCCCGAGAACTTTGACGAGTTCTCCGACGAGGAGCCGCTGACCCCCGAGGAGATCGCCTCTGGCATCGTCGACATTGAGGAAGAGTGCAAGGACGAGAAGCAGCTCCGCACGGACGCCTTCAACGCCTTCATGAAGCTCACCGAGCGCGACCTCATCTCCGATGAGCCGCTGTTCCGCGAGATGACCCGTTACTACTCCATGTACTTCAAGGGTGGTATGGGTGCCGAGGCCGTCCGCGACCTGCTCGCTGCCATCGACCTCCCCTCCGAGGCCGAGAAGCTCAAGGCCATCATCGCCGACGAGGACTCCCAGAAGCAGAAGCGCGAGAAGGCCGTCAAGCGCCTCGAGGTCGTTGACGCCTTCCTGAAGGGCGGCAACAGCCCCGCGAACATGATCCTGGACGTCATCCCGGTCATTCCGCCCGATTTGCGCCCGATGGTCCAGCTTGACGGTGGCCGTTTCGCCGCGTATCCATATTGATTACGCCGTACATGGGAAATATTTTCCCTGGCGTTTTTATATCCAAGACAATCCTTATGTATCTAAGGTGTAAATATTTTAGGGGGAGATTACCATTATTGAATTCAGAGAATTTCGCTTAGAAGATAAACCACTCATAGATGACTATTTTCATCAGAAAAGATATGAACAGGCTGATGCTACCTTCATGACGCTCTTTGCCTGGCAGAAGCCCTATGAAATCCAGTGGGCTGAAGAAGACAATGTCCTCTATATCCGCTCAG
>CAJMSO010000081.1 GCA_905216075.1 uncultured bacterium
CGTCGCGATCGGGCGCCCAGACACCAAAAACGCCGCATTCCTCATGCAGCTGGTCAGAGCCCGGATCATACGTCGACATGGCGTTCACCTGTCCCGCGGCACGCTCGGCCGCGCGGATGGTTTCTTGAGACATGGCATCCCCTCAGAGCCTCGTATTTTGGCGTTACCCGCCTTATTATACGCACGGCGCGACGCGCTCCCCCGCGCATGAGCAGCGCTTTTTAAAAGCCCACCGAGCTTATTATCCGTTTTGCGACCAAACATTTTATTGGGTAGTCCACTCTCAGGGGCAACGGCCTCGAAGACTTCCCGTGCGCCGTGTCTCGCCCGCGCTAGGGGCTACATTGTTGCAATTGGGACGTTCGTCCTGTCTTTTAGCTGGTCGTCGGCGTATCCTTGTAGGCTACTACAAGACGAGAAAGGTAGCGTATGGATCGAAATCAACTCGACCCCAGTGTCCCCAGCACCACGGAGGCCAAGAAGATCCCCCTTATCATCAAGGTCTACGCAGTCCTGTGCACCCTATCTGGCGTGGGCACGCTCCCGTCAGTCGCCGTCTTTATGTGGCAGGTCATCACCGCACTCATTAACGGCAACGTCGCCGCTAAGCTCGGTGATAACACCCTGGTCGCGGTTGGCCTTATCGTCGCCGGCATCATGCTCTCGGCTGCCAGTGCCGTCATCTTGATCATCTTTGGCCTAGACCTCATCAAGAACCAGCGCCGCAATGCCGCCCGTCTGTCCTATATCCTTATCGTGTTTACCGTCGTCGAGCTTTTGGTTGACGTGATGCTCCAGGGCATCGGGCCCTTCTTGCTTCGCCCTGCCATCCAGCTCGGCATCCTCGTCGCGCTTTCGGCCACCGTCGACCCCACGCTACGCCAGGAGCGCGAGCTGCAGCGCCGCCTGCAGGAGATGCTCGACCGCGACGCCGCCGCCGAGGGCATGCTCGGGCGCGATGAAACCGGCGAAGGCTACATCAAACTCAACTACTTCAACCTGTTCTGGGTATTCTTTGTCTGCTGCATACTCGGCCTGATCGCCGAGGACATCTGGCACATGACGGTCGACGACCCGGGCGTCTACCAGAACCGCGCCGGCATGCTGTTTGGTCCCTTCAGCCCCATCTACGGATTTGGCGCCGTACTCATGACCATGGTGCTCAACCGCTTCTACAAAAAGAACCCCATCATTATCTTTTTGGTGAGCGCGCTGCTCGGCGCAAGCTTTGAGGTGTTCGTGGGCTGGTTTATGCAAACCTCGTTTGGCGTGGTCTCGTGGAGCTACTCGCATATGAAGCTCTTTGGCATGCCCGATCCGCTCGCCGTCCTTACCGGCGGACGTACCTGCACGGGCTTCGCCTGCCTGTGGGGTCTGGGTGGCCTCATCTGGATCAAGCTGCTGCTGCCGAGGCTACTCAAGCTCATCAACATGATTCCGTGGAAGAGCCGCTACTCGGCCACCGTCATCTTTACCATCATTATGCTGGTCGATGGCGTTATGACGCTGCAGTCGCTCGATTATTGGTATCAGCGCGTCAACGGCACGGAACCGGATATTCCCGTTGCGCAGTTCTACGGCAAGTACTTCGATAATGACTTTATGGAGAATCGCTTCCAGAGCATGACCATGAGCCCCAAGGATGCGACGCGCGTGTAGCGTCCACCGCGCCCAAAACGCAAAATGCCCGCCGGTATCACACGTACCGGCGGGCATTTTTATAAACGAGCCTTCTATCGACGCAAGCCTCTACGCCTCGCGCTCGATCTCACTCACGCATTCATTCTTGATGGTGCCAACGAGCGCCTGCAGGGCATCGACCACGTGTGGGCGAATGTCTCCGCCAATGAGCACGAGCATGATGTCATCGCCCACGGAAAGCTCGCCGTTTGCCAGCCACACGCGCACATAGCCGATGCCGGGCATCGCGCGCGTGGCCTCGATAGCAGCCTGCACCTTGCTGGCGTCGTAGCCGAACACCATGCCGCCCACCTTGTGGCCCGGCGCCACGCCATCGGTCTCGACACCGCGCGCCTCGGACTTGGGCGTCGCGCGCACCACACCGTTATGCGTCAGATACATACCGCACGCAGGTGCCGACGAATCGGCCTTGGCCTCGCGCAGCCAAGCATCAACCGAAGGCATCGTTTTGCCATTCTCGAGCATCATTTCTCCCTTACCGTCGTCGAGTAGCCAATTTGGAACGGGGCTTTTTTAGCTACTCTCGAACAACTTATTCCTCGACCGGCGTGAGCACCATGACAGCACGCGTGTTGCTCAGCGATAACGAACGACAGGTCACAAGCGTTACGACCTTGGTTGCCGAAGCGGCACGATCGGTGGCATCGCTCGCCACGGCAGAGGCACCGTCAAGCATCTCGGACAGGTAGTTCTTGAGCCCGTCGTCGCCCTCAAAATTGGGCGTGCGCGCCTTGGCATACGTGTCCTCGACAACTTTGGTCGCCAGTGGTCGCAGCTTATACGTAGCATCCCGTGTGATGTAATACACAAACTCAATGCTGTCGAACGTCGCCTGGTCGGTGGTGTCCGAAATCACATTGAACATCGATCCGTCGTTCATATGGTGGCCGTAAATCGTGGTCTGCTGGTCGACCATTCCCGGCGCGGTGTCATCACTATCTAAGAAAATGGCACCGGACGCGTTAGATGTACCGTCAAACAGCGTGTTGAGGTATTTGGAGTTGTTGTTGGTCTGCACCACGGGGTAGTTGATGTTGGTGCCGGGCGCGTAAATCCAACCCACAACCTCGGGATTTGTCTGGGCAAGCGCATTAAAGTCGATAATTGGCACGCCACTGGCGTCCTTGTCGCTCACATATTGTTTTTCGATCTTTTGGTACGACTCGCTCGCCTGCTTGTAACCGATCTGCGCATTGATAAAGATGGCTGCAGCGGCAACGATTAGGCCGATGCCAATAATGATGAGCAAGATGGGGATAACGGAGCGGCGCTTTTTGCGCGGCGGCTCGGTATAGCTCGACGGAGCAGCGCCCGACTGTTTCGTAGAACGCGATTCTTTCTTGGCCGTATCATACGACGAAGGGCGATATGCAGCCGGCGTATCCTGGCGATGATGGGACATCGGCGTTACGGGACGCGGCGCGCGCGGCTGCTGAGGAGAGGATGTCCGACCCTGCTGTGCCGCACGGGCAGCACCCGGCTTCGACGGATCGGGAATCTGAGAAGCCTTGAATCGTTTTCCCTGATAGTCGGACATGGCTCTCCTTATACTGCGGTGAAACGGCGGAACGCCTAGGCGTCGGCCATCTCCTGCTTCATCTTCTCGATAACCTTGCGGTACTCGGGGTCGCATGCGCCCAAGATCTGCGTGGCATAGATGGCGGCGTTCTTGGCGCCGTTGATGGCAACGCAGGCCACGGGTACGCCCGAAGGCATCTGCACCATCGACAGCAGCGAATCCATACCGCCCAGGTCACTCGTCTTCATAGGCACACCGATAACCGGTAGCGGCGTAAAGGCAGCCACGACACCACCCAAGTGAGCGGCCTTGCCGGCGGCGGCGATAATCACTTTGATACCGCGATCGGCGGCAGTCGAGGCCCACTCGTGGACCTTCGCCGGCGTGCGGTGTGCGCTCGCAATGACAAGCTCATAGGGCACACCAAGCGCCTCGAGCTCGGCGGTGCAGCCTTCCATAACGCCCAGATCGGACTTGGAACCCATGATGATCCCGACAACCGGCTTTTGATCTGCCATAAACAAAGACCTCCTGTTGAGAGCGGTGACGCGGCGGATCCGCGACCCTTAACTACTGAGAGTAGTATAGCTGCTCCCGTCCCTGCGGTCTTTGTGGCGCTTCGCGGGCGGGCCAGGCTTTATCTGAACGACTTTGCGAAGCAACCGGAGTGAAGATAAAGCCTGGCCCGCCCGCGAAGCGCCCTGCGACCTACCGGGGATTGCTATGACGTACGTTGGCTGATGAATTGGAAGGAAAGGTCAACGGAGGCTGAAGGCAATTGGTTCAGCGAAAAACCCTGACGAATCTAATTCGTCAGGGCCCCACCAACGCTCACTCGTCGTTCATCGTTAAAGCTAGATATTCTCTTCCGCCCATTTCTCGAAATCGAGTTCTCGTCTCTGAGCAGTTCGGTAGACTTCCATGTCTTCGCGAGCGCCTACCACTACGATGGCCATCTTTTCTTTAATTCTGATGAGGCGGTACACGATTCGAATGCCACTTCCCCTGAGCTTGATCTTCATAAAGCCAGTCAAATCCGTACCTGCCTTGTTTCCAAGAGGCTTGCCGAATCCACCTTCGTTCTGCGGCAATGGGTTCGTTCTGATTTTTTCTATAGCCTTAAGGACGATCTTTCGTTGGGAGCCGTCCAGACGCTTAATATCCTTGAGAGCATCCGGGTAGAAAGCGACTTCGTACCCACTCATTCAAACTCGACCTCATCCATCTGATCGAGTTCGTCCTGGCTCACACCCAGCTCTTCCATAACATCAGACAGGGAAACAAGCGCATCGTCACTTGCCACAGCCATTCTCTTAAGCGCCAACGTTAACAAGGTGAGGTCCTCCTCCGCTTGCTTCGCTTCCCTATATTCATCGGGTGTAACAATCACAAACGCTGGCTTGTTGTGTTTGAGAACCACAACAGGATTGTCGTCCCCAACCTTCGAAAATGCAGCCGAGCCCTTACCGTGGCTGAAATCGCTAATTGGAACAAGGTTGTCGAGCATCTGCAAAGCAGGCATACATACCTCCTAAAAATGAATTCTTTTTCGAATTCATTTTATCATTCTTTTTTGCTATATTGTACCGCGCAACCGAAACAACCTTTTTAGAATACGAATCCGAGCTTAGAATGACTGTTGGCCCTCGCACCGCCCTTGCCTCTTTTATTACGTCAAGTGGTATACAGCGAAGCAAAATGGCGATCTAAAGTGCGCGGCACTCGCCTCGCATCGCTACAAAAAACAAACTGCTCCCCACCCACTCGGGCAAGGAGCAAGCCTCATTTTTAATCAGACTGAGAACCACGAATGCAGAAACACAGGCGACTTCAGTCCCTTATCGCCGAGAGACGTTATTGTGCAGCCATTTCTTTAAGCTTCTCAGCCATCAACAAACACACGTCTTCCGATTGCGGGTACACGCCAAAATGATCGAAGAAACCATGGTCACATCCGGCATATTCGATGACCTCGACATCGATTCCTGAAGACCGTAATTTTGTAGCCCATTTTTCATCGGGGATACGAAGCGGATCGTATTCGGATGTCACGATAGTCACCGGGGGGAAATCAGTGCAGTCCTCAAGCATTAGCGCAGAAATCAACGGGTCATGAGGAGACATTTTTCCGTGTGCACAAAGTTCGACCATCGGGCCGTCCGAATCGCGAAGATGGTCGATGCGAAAACGCGCAACGTCCTCTTGATCGGCTATCGCAGGAAAATCCTCATATCCCTCGCCCTGTTCGCCCGCAAGGTCGACTTCAGGATAGATTTCGAAGGCATGGGCTACAGCTCCAGCACCCCTGAGCTGAACACACGCATTAGTAAGGCTTCCTCCTGCGGAGTCGCCGGCGACCATTATTTTATGCGGATTGATTCCGAGATCCCCGGCATGCTCGCACACATAATCAAGAGCAAGAACGCAATCCTCGATCTGCCCGGGAAATGCCGTCTCCGGCGCCAAGCGGTATTCTGGATAAACCACCACTGCACCAGACTTTTCGGCGATGAACTCGAGCTGATGTTCAAATTGCAGAACATTCCCCGCCATAAACGCGCCGCCATGCAGGTAAACAAGCGCTGGACTTGCCTTCTTATGATTTGGTGGCGTCCAGACGAATAAATCTATATAGCGATCGGCCGCCTCCATGAGGATCTCATCGCGCTGAACCTCACCATCGAGTAGGCGGTATGTCGGCTTATCCGGGCGATGGCGCATTCCAATAAGGCTCGTCCAGCTCGGAGACATGCTAACATTCCGCATCTTCTTGCGAGATACCTCGAGAATTCGTGGGTCAAGCACATGCTCTCTTTCATCATCAGGAACCGGACGAATTTGAACCTCGAGCCCCCTCTTCTCGGTTATAAACGAGCGACCGGAGATGGCGCCAATCAACGCCTCGTCGTATTGTCTGCCCATCTTAAATCCCCTCTCGGCGATAACGCCAAATCGATATTTCCATAACTTTTGAGATAACGGCTTATGATGTCCTCAGTTGTCGTATATCTATGTACTAAAGAAACTGAAGACCAAGGGGTCCACCATGCCTGCAGCAAAAGACGAGCTCACTCAGCCAGAGCTTCTCTATCAGACCGTTGAAAACGATATCCTCAAGAAAATAGTTTCTGGCGAACTCCCCGGCGGCAGTCAGATTCCCACCGAAACCGAGCTTTGCAAGCAATACAAAGTAAGCAGGATCACCGTAAGACGCGCCGTACAGAATCTCATTGACCAAAACTTGCTCTACCGCCTGCGAGGCAAGGGAACATTCGTAAACCCATCGAAGCTCACCCTGAAACGAGGAACAAGCACCATTTTCAATTTGAGCTCCGACCCCCAATACGGCGATAAAACAACCAAGTCCATCTTGGAAACAGGCTTGATCAAGGCTGATGCCCACATTGCACGGGAGCTCAAAATTGACAACGGAACCGTAGTGCAACGAGTTGCGCGCTTGGTTTATATCGAAAATGCCCCCTGCGCCATCGACACCGTTTATGCAACGCAGGGCACTCTGCCCGGACTACTGGAGCTTCTCACAGACAATGCCAGTCTTTTCGACCTGATCGCCAACCATTACAGCATCGCAACCGGTATTGAGAAGCTCAAAATCACCGCAGGAATAGCGGGGCTCCAAGAAGCAAACCTTCTCGGTTATATCGTTGGAGCCCCCGTGAGCGTTGTCGAGCACGTCACATATGCCTGCGATGAAATGCCGCTCCACTATTCAAAAACCGTTTGGCGAGCAGACGCATCGTCCTTCGAGTTCAGCATCTCAAAAGATGGACGCCTTCTCTAGCCCAAAATCCCCAGGACGCCGAGCACAATACCCGCAGCGAGAATGCCCACAATCTGCCAAATAATTTTGACCTGTTTCTTATTGCAAAGACACATGATCCCGAACGCGCAGAGCGGCAAAAGAGCCGGGAATATCCCATCGAGCGTTTCCTGCAACTTAAACGCGGTGTCGCCGAAGTTAAGAGCGAGCGGAGTGGTAACTGCAACGGTGGTCGCCACCATTCCACCAACTACCATTAGTCCCACAATCGCCAGGCCGGACGTAACTTTGTGCATTACATCAGAATCGTTCAGCTTCGAAATCATGCCACTGCCAAGCGAATAACCATACTGAAGCCCAAACCAGCGGATCAGGATCGTTGGGACATTATAAAGAAGCAGGAACAGGATTGGGCCGAGCAGACTGCCCGAAAGGCAAAGTCCTGTCACAACGCCCGTCGCAATCATGCGAAGCGTACTGGCAATCAGTGAATCTCCAATACCGGAAAGCGGAGCCATAAGCGATGCTTTCATGGCGTTAATTGAGGCGGTGTCAAAGTCCTGATTGTTGGCGTTCTCCTCCTCCATGGAGGCCACAATGCCGGCGACCAGAGGATTAAACGTAACTTGAATATTGGAGGCTTCGGTAGTTTGTGTGACAAGGGGCTAGCCTAGGCAGCAACGCTCT